>USDN01000004.1 GCA_900553515.1 uncultured Blautia sp.
CAAAACCGGCAGATAAAGTCAATAGTTTTTTTAAACTTTTTTATTTTTCATGAATGTTAGAATGTTTTATTACTTTGTAATATTTTTATCAGTTCAGTTCTGCAATCCGGCTTACTCCCACATAGATTTCCTGGATCTTATACCAGGTAGGGTAATCTGTTATCCCGGTCTGAGGAAGTCCGAATATATTCTGGATCTTTTTCACTGCCTCAGATGTCTTCTGTCCGTAGATTCCATCTGCGGCAATCCTGGGCACTGCCGGATAAGCTTCTGCAATCCCGTTGATCTGTTCCTGAAGCTGCCTTACCTTAATTCCTGTAGAACCGATATTCAGATCATATCCCGGCCAGGAAGACGGAACTCCGGATACCTCCTCCGCCACATTGATATACATATCATTTCCATAAAAATACCGCAGGATCTCAATTGGCGAAAATCCCTGGTCTCCCAGCGTTTTACTTCCCCACTGTGTCATCCAGCCTCTGTCCCGGCACTGGACCTGACGCCCATCACAATACTGAGTAAGAATCGGCTGCCGTACATCCGGTCTGGACAGATAATTTTCAAAAAGCTCATCTACAATGTTCGAAATACTGTCAAACACATTTCTTCCGTAAATCCATTTATGATCGTAGGCTGTAGATGAAGTAATCGTAAAATCATACCCTTTATTCCGGTACCATTCTGTATATACACGATTCAACGTAAAAGACATGATGGCAAGAACATTTGCCCGGATAGAATCTGCCGGCCAGGTGGCATAAATTTCACTGCTGGCTACATTTTTGATATAATCTTTGTACCGCACATAATAATTCTGAGCCGAAGAATCCCCCACAGGCCCATCATGAACTACGACATATTCCGGAATCACCACCTTACTTAAAACAATCTCTCCTGTTTCTTTTACTGTTTTGATCTCTGATTCCGTATTTTTAGGCGGGTATTCCCCAAAAAGTGTATGGGGACCAATTACAATACGATCAAACTCCTGTCTGGACTGAAATTTCAGATGCACCGGCTGCTGTGCCAGTACATCAGGCAAAACTTCAGTACCTGCAATTTCTTCCTGTTCAAATCCTTCTGCCTGGATCTGGAGCGTATATTCCGCATAAGGCTGCTGTTCTGATGGCTCCATACTGTATTCCAGAGGAGGGGTTTTCAGATCCAGAACCGGAGTCTGGCCGGAAGAGTCTGTCCTGACCTCCTCCAGAATACTGTCCGGCACTCCTGTATAAGAAATTCTCACCATTGCATTTTCCACCGGCCGGGTTCCGTCTTCCGTAAGAACTGTGACCTGCAGCCTTCCCTGATCTGTCTGTTCCTGCTGCATCCTGACTTTACGATTATTCCTGTATGGATATATCTGATCCATTCCATTTACCCCAAAACATTTTTACAGAATTGTATGCCAAAACTCCTTTTATTATACAAATCTCCGGCTGAAAACTCTGCTGAAAATCCTTCTGTCATTTTACTGAAAACTGGAACTGGAATTTCTGCCCGACGGGCGGATCATGGCCTCATTTTCATGAATTATGATCCCATCTCCTTCTCCTCCGTCTCCCACATCAATAAAATACAGTATATCTCCGCAGGGGCGTTCCTTCCCCCCATCAGTAAGCATATTCAGCACACGTCCTTTAAACACAAGCGTTGTAGAGCCTCCTCCATCCAGATGATAAGCATACTCGCATCCCAGATCTGTAAACACCTTCTGAAGTTCCTGGTATGTCATTCCCTGGGATCCGCCTGCCCCCTTTCCATCAACTGCTACCAGATAATAATCTCCCGGGCTCACCATTCCTACTGCTGTACGCTGATACCGCGCAGTCTGGCGGAACTGACCGGAAATTTCTGCTGCCTTTCCATTTTCCACCAAAGTAGGTCCAAAACAATATGTATCTCTGACTCCACGGTTCAGCATATCTTCGGTAGTCATCCCTGCCGCAGCGGTAAACATGCCTCCGTCCTGAGTAACACAGAAAATATTTCCATTGGAATAAACATCGTTATAAACTTTTCCATTTTTGATCATAGTCTTTCCCGGAGCCGGAATCCCACTTCCATAGGAAAAAGCACTTCCATTCACACCTATCACACCGTTATGATCAGCCAGTTCTTCAGAAACGGTACGTCTCGGATTCCCGTAGGTTCCTCCACAGAGAGCCGAACATAACTGCCGCGTACTGAAAGTCTCTACATGACAGACCCAGTACCTGGTATATCCGGTATCCTTTTTTTCTACAGAAACCTTTAAAGTACTGGTCTCATAATGATACTCGTCATTTCTGTAATCCCATTCCTCTGAAATCCTGCTGACGATCTTCTGATATTCTGAAAGTTTATCTGAATACTTCTCCGGAAGCTTCCACATTTCATTCTGGGCATCCTGGAATATTTTTGCATTTTTAACTGTATTCATGGCAACAGAATCTGCAGAAGGATCATAAAGTTTCCCCAGAAGAGACTCTATCGTTTTCATGCGGGCATCTGCCTGAGCTTTTTCTTCTGCCTCCTGCTGCGCCTGGAGTCTTTTCTCATATTCTTCCTGACGTCGTTTTTTCTCAGCATCTTCCCGCTTTCGTTTCTGCTCTTCCTCTTTTTTCTTTTCTTCTGCTTCCTGTTTTTTCTCTGCTTCCTGTTTTTCTCTTTCGATCTGCTGTTCTTCTTTTATACGCTGCTGTGTTTTTTCCTTTTTATAAACGTATAAAGCTCCGGTACTGCATAAGAGCACCAGAGCTGTCAGAAATACAGCCACACGGATACAATATGACTTTTTCACATTTCTCCCTCAGAATATTTTCAAGAAATCGTTATACATTACAAACACCATCAATGCCATCAGAAGCATCAGTCCGGCAAAATGGACCATGCCTTCCACTTCACGGTTCACAGGCTTTTTACGGACAGCTTCGATCAGCAAAAATACCAGACGTCCTCCATCAAGAGCCGGAAGAGGAAGAAGGTTCATTACACCCAGATTGGCAGAAAGAAGGACTGCCATGTTCAGCATGTTCATCCACAGCATCAGAGCGCCTTCCTCTTTGCTCTGCTCATAGGTAGTTCCAATAGCATCTACCACACCTACCGGACCGCTTAGATCCTGAACCCCAAGTCCGCCTGTAACAAGCTCCTTAAGACTCAAAAGAGTAGTACGGATCATATATTTCACATCCAGAGCCGCATATTTCAGAACCTGAAAACCATTCGTCTTTATATACCCCATATTATAAGAAAATCCAGGCTTTGGAGTCCGATATTCTTTCGGAGTCACTGTTGCATCATATTCCAGACCGTCACGATCATAGGTGATGTCCACCGGTTCGTTTCCCAAAGGGTTCTCTGCAATATAAGCCTCGTATGCCTCTCCATCCGGAACCGGAATGCCATTGATTGAAGTGATTACATCTCCGGCCTGTACTCCTGCCGCCTCTAAAGGCATTCCCTCGATCAGGGAATCCACCTCCATAGAGTCTGTCCCCACACGGTTGAATCCCAGAAGATACCTGACAGAAACATCCGGAGTATAGGTAACTGTCCGTTCCTCCCCATTCCGCTTTACTTTCATAGTTATAGGTTTTTCCTGTAATTCATTCAGAAAAGAATAAACATACAGATCACGGGCAACATCAATATGATATCCGTCGTATTCTGTAATAATATCTCCTTTCCGGAGGCCAGCCTCCGCTGCCGGGGATCCTCCTTCCACCTCCATAATCTCTGCCGGGTCATATCCCACAAACGCTGTGATAATCACAGAAAGAATAAAGGCCAGTATAAAATTAAATACCGGACCTGCCGCTACCACAGAGATACGCCCCCATACAGGCGCAGAATTAAAGGTTCCGGGAAGCTCTTCCCCGGTATCCTCTCCAAGCATAGCACAGGAGCCGCCAATTGGAAACAATTTTACCGAATATCTTGTTTCCCCCTTCTGGGTGCTGAACAGCCTTGGCCCCATACCCAGAGAAAACTCAGTTACCACGATCCCGTTTTTCTTCGCAAGGAGAAAATGTCCCAGCTCATGTATGATGATGATCGCACTGAATATGATCACAGCAATGAGAATCTTCAATTTACCACCTGCTTTCAATCCACTGATATGTCTCGTTTTCTACTGCAAGGATTTCATCCAGATCAGGGGATTCCTGCTTTTTATGTCTTTCCATAGACTGCCCGATAATATCATAAATATCCAGAAAACGTATCTCCTCATGAAGGAATTTCCGTACTGCAAGTTCATTTGCCGCATTGAACACAGTTGGCATGCTTCCTCCCTCTCTGGCTGCCTGTATCGCCATAGGAAGCCCCAGAAAAGTTTCCATATCCGGCTCCTCAAATGTAATCTGACCAAGCTTCGCAAAATCAAGACGATCTCCATCCAGATATCTTCTATGAGGATAATAAAGTGCATACTGAATAGGAAGACGCATATCCGGCGTACCAAGCTGCGCCATGATGCCTCCATCCTCAAACTCCACCATAGAATGGATCACGCTTTGAGGCTGGACTACCACCTGAATCTGATCCAGGTCTACATTAAAAAGCCATTTTGCCTCCATTACCTCCAGACCTTTATTGACCAGAGTTGCCGAATCTACTGTGATCTTCTGTCCCATCACCCAGTTTGGATGCTTCAGTGTATCCGCAAGGGTTACTTTTTCCAGATCTTCGCGTTTTCTCCCTCTGAAAGGTCCTCCTGAAGCTGTGATCAGAAGCTTATGAATCTCTTTTCTTGATTCTCCATTTAAAGCCTGAAAAACGGCACTGTGTTCACTGTCAACCGGTAATATCTTTACCCCGTATTTTTCTGCCATAGGCATAATCAGATGACCGGCTGTTACAAGCGTTTCTTTGTTTGCAAGCGCAATGTCCTTCCCTGAACGGATCGCCTGGATCGTAGGCCGTATTCCCAGCATACCCACAATAGCTGTAACCAGAATTTCCGTTTCCTCCATGGACGCCAGTTCCAAAAGTCCCTCCATCCCGGACACGATCTTAATGTCCATATCATGAAGTCTCACTTTCAGATCCTCTGCTGCCTTTTCGTCCCAAACAGCAACAAGTCTGGGTGAAAACTCTCTTGCCTGTTTCTCCAGCATTTTTATATTTCGTCCGGCACTGATACCCAGCACCTGAATATCGCCATTTGCACGGACTACATCCAGTGTCTGAGTTCCAATAGAACCTGTAGAACCCAAAATCGCAATTTTTTTCATATTACTTTAACTCCTTATATACTTCTTTTTTAGAAAATATATATCTGCTATAATCCCAGGATGATTTTTGACAGATAATAAATAACCGGAGCAGTAAAAATCACACTGTCAAAACGATCCAGGATACCTCCATGTCCCGGGATCAGTTTTCCATAGTCTTTAATCCCTTTATTTCTCTTAATGGCAGAAGCCGCCAGATCCCCTACCATAGAGATCAGTGCCCCCACTGCACAGATTACAGCATATTCCATAGCCGGAGCATGAGTCGCCGCCGCATAGATTGCGCCCAGTGCCGCTGCACCGGCAACACCTCCGACTGCACCTTCAACAGATTTTTTCGGACTTAATACAGGAGCCATCTTATGTTTTCCAATAAGCATTCCTACACAGTAAGCGCAGGTATCACATCCCCAGGAACAGAAGAAGATCAGCCATACAAGGATCTTTCCATTTTCCAGATTTCGGGTAAGAAGAATAAAGGAAAGCATTACTGCCACATACACCAGACCAAAAAAAGCCGACATAATTTCATCTGCCTGATATTTGGGATACAAAAACACATAAACAAACATCAGAAGTACCAGCGAAAGGATCACTGCCATCATTCCATATTTCTCAAAATCAAGAAAGACCATTCCATAGTACATGACTGCTCCCAGATATCCTGCAAGCTCCAAAAGATCTGTTCCCTTTTTATGAACCCCCATAGCACTGTACAGCTCACGCATTCCGATCAGAGAAACACACAGAAGTGTAAGCAGAAGCACATAATCTCCTGTCATGATCGTCAAAAAAGCAATGACGACCAGAAGAATCCCGCTTAACAATCTTGTTTTAAACATTGCTTATGCCTCCTTCACACCGCCGTATCTGCGGTCTCTTTCGTTATATTTCTCGATAGCCTCCATAAGCTCCGGTTTATGAAAATCCGGCCATGCAACATCGGTAAAATAGAATTCCGTATATGCAAGCTGCCACAAGAGATAATTGGATAATCTCTGTTCTCCGCTGGTACGTATCATAAGATCCGGATCCGGGATTCCTGCCGTATCCAGATAGCTTTCAAAAACCTTTTCGTCAATTTCTTCTGGAACAAGCTTTCCGTCCGCTGCATCCCTTGCAAGTCTGCGCACTCCCCGGACAATCTCATCCCGGCTTCCATAATTCAATGCGATCTGGAAATACAGTTCATCATAATCCTTTGAAAATTCTTCAAGTTCTATGACACTGTCCTGTATATCCTTATCAAAGGCGGAAATATCCCCAATGACTTTCACACGCATTTTGTTTTTTTCGGAAATCTTTTTACATTTTTTCAGATAGTTGCGGAACAGCTTCATCAGCCCATCCACTTCCTCTTTTGACCGCTTCCAGTTTTCTGTAGAAAAAGCATAAACAGTCAGATATTTCACCCCAAGGTCTTTGATATCTTCACAGATAGTTTCAAGATTTGCACAGCCTTTTACATGTCCATAGCTTCTTGGCATACCTTTTGCCTTTGCCCATCTTCCATTTCCATCCAGAATGATCGCAATATGATTTGGTATTTTCATTCCTGCTCCTCTCTGTATACAGATTTTTTCAAAATCTTATGTATCCTGATGTTATGGCAAGAAGGAGAGCTATTTTTTACAGCTCTCCTTCTCCTTTCCTACTGATTAAACAGTAAGGATCTCTTTTGATTTTTTGTCTACTGCTGCCTCAATATCCTTGATGTATTTGTCTGTCAGTTTCTGAACCTGATCTTCCAGATCTTTTACTTCATCCTCAGACACATCCTGTTTGGTAAGCTTCTTAAACGCATCATTTGCATCTCTGCGGACATTACGTACAGCAACCTTTGCTGCCTCGCCTTTTTTCTTTACATCTTTAACCAGTTCTTTACGACGTTCTTCTGTCAGTTCCGGAAGAACAAGGCGGATGATCTTTCCATCATTGCTTGGGTTCAGCCCCAGATCAGATACCAGGATTGCCTTTTCGATAGCCTTAATAAGACTGGATTCCCATGGCTGGATCTGGATCATACGTGCCTCCGGTACAGTAACGTTCGCTACCTGCTGCAGCGGTGTAGGGCTGCCATAATAATCTACGGTAATCTTATCAAGAATATGCGGATTTGCACGTCCTGCGCGGATAGTAGAAAGCTCCGCTTCAAATCCATTTAAAGTTTTTGTCATTTTGCTGTCATACTTCTGAACTCTTTCATCCATTTTTTATGATCTCCCTCTCCATGTTTTTATTGCAGCTCTGCTGCTTTTATATACGGCAGTTTAAACCGTCACTTTTGTTCCTGAGAACTTTCCATGAACTGCATTTACAATGCTGTTCTCTTCCTCAAGTCCGAAAACCAGCATCGGCATTTTCTGTTCCAGACACATAATAGATGCTGTAAGATCCATTGCAGCCAGTTTCTTGTCAACGACTTCCTCTATTGAGATTTCATCGTATTTTACTGCTGCCGGATTCAGTTTCGGATCACTGTCATAGATTCCATCCACAGCCTTCGCAAGAAGGATAGCTTCTGCCTCTATCTCTACTGCCCTCAGTACAGTCGCTGTATCTGTAGAAAAATACGGATGACCTGTACCACCGGCAAAAAACAGGATCTTGCCAGCTTTAAACGCCTCCTCTACAGCATCCTTGGAATAAAGTTTTGTAAATGCTCCACATACAAACGGGGTAAAGATCTCTGTTTCAAGTCCCAGATATCTGCAGATATCTGATACATAAATACAGTTCATCACTGTGGCAAGCATACCGATCTGATCCGCCTTATTACGGTTGATCGTCTCACTGGTACGTCCTCTCCAAAAATTGCCGCCCCCGATAACAATGCCTGTCTGGGTACCTTCTTCAGCAATGGTACGGATCTGTTTTGCCACTGCGATAACCGTTTCTTCATCAAATCCGGTCTTTTTTGCTCCCGCAAGAGCCTCTCCGCTTAATTTTAATAAAATACGCTTCATATACTTTATCCTTTCCCTTTCGTTCTTACATAAAAGAGATTTTACCAGATACCGGTAACGATCTCATTGCCGTTCTCATCTACTGTAGTGGATACCGTAAAATTAGGGTAATAATGATATCCTGTCCGTCCTGTATCCGGTTCCTCTTCATATTCATCATACTGCGGAGATCCGATCGCTCCGATCAGATTATCCATTGACTGGCCAATGTAGCCTGTTGCCGTATCTATCGTATCATCTGTAGGCTGTGTATTATCAGGATCATATCCATCGTCCGGCGCCTGTGTCGGTTCCGGGGCTGCGGTAGGATTTGGAGCTGAAGTAGGAGCCGGAGTCTCATTTTCGTCTTCATCGTCCGTATCATCTCCGTCTTCTGTCAGTCCCAATCGTCTCTTCACATCCTCAAGAGTAGAAACTTCTTTCTTTCCGGTAGCTGTCATATAAGTGGCATACGGAATGCCCTCTTCTCCGGACCCGCTCATACGCAGGGTGATCTGACGAATGGAGGACAGCGGAAGATCACGGAAAAAGCATTCATTTTTGTCTTCTTCCGTATAGGTAATGCGGATATCATAGGTAATTCCTGCAGAGGACGGCTTTTTATAGTAATAAACTGCCTCCTCTCCATTTTTCAGAGTAAACTGACCGTCAACCAGATCTTCGCCCCATTCATCATCGTCTCCATCATCCGATACATGCTGGCGGATATAAATAGCTCCCACCTCGGAACCGGTTCGATTGATAATGGTAACTTTGGATGCTGTAGAGGTTTTTTCACCCATGACATTTTCTTCTTCTACTACTTCCATATCTACAAGGTCTGCAGCCTGAGTCACTGCCGGTGTTGCTGTAGGCGTTACCTGGACCGGCTGCTGAACCTCTTCTTCCTTTGATTTCCCACATCCTGTGGCTGCTGCAAGTACAAGAAGTCCTACTGCTACAAGATATCTTTTTTTCATATAATAGCCTCCCATTCATAATAATGGAATATTTTAATCATAGTTTCATTACTTTAATTATACTTAGTATCTCTTTCTTGTCAACTAAATGTCCGATAAGTTCATACAATTTTAAGACTTTTTGTTAATATTCATTCCGTTCACAGAAACAGCTTTTCCCATGGGATCAGAAAAGGTTTTTTACCTTAAAATCTCTCTCAGCCTCCCGTCTCTGATCCTTTTTGGCAATATCCTGGCGCTTATCATAAAGCTTCTTTCCTCTCGCCATGCCGATTTCCACCTTAACAAGGCTGTCCTTAAAATAAACCTTCAGCGGAACGAGAGTCAGACCCTTTTCTTTCAGTTTTCCCTCGATCTTATTGATCTCGTATCTGTGAAGAAGAAGTTTTCTCACACGAAGAGGATCCTTGTTAAATATATTTCCTTTTTCGTATGGGCTGACATGCATCCCGTAAATATATACTTCTCCCCGCTCCACTCTGATAAAAGATTCCTTGATACTGCATTTTCCGCTGCGGAGCGATTTTACTTCTGTTCCTGCAAGCGCAATCCCGGCTTCGTAAGTATCTTCTATAAAATAATCATGAAATGCTTTTTTATTGTTTGCGATCAGCCTGATCCCCTGTTTTTTTGCCATTTTCTTTTCCTCCTTACTCTTCTGCAAGAGTAAAATCTACAGTTCGCTTCATAGCGTCTGCATCTGCCACACGAACACGAACCTTCTGTCCCAGATGATAATTCTTTTTCGTCAGCTGTCCCTTCAATTCATAGGCTTCCTGGTCAAATTCATAATAATCATCTCTGAGACTGGTTACATGGACCAGCCCCTCCACTGTATTGGAAAGCTCTACATACAGCCCATATCCTGTAACACCGGAAATGATCCCGTCAAATTCCTCTCCCAGATGATAAGACATATATTCTGCCTTTTTCAGTTTATCAGATTCTCTTTCCGCCTCCTGTGCCCGTCTTTCACAGACACTGGACTGACGGGCCACTTCCTCCAGGATTTCTCTGTAATGCTCAGTTTTCCCTTCTCTCTGGAGTCTCCCTCGAAGGTTGTCTCTGATGATCCTGTGGATCTGCAGATCCGGATATCTTCTGATCGGTGAAGTGAAATGACAGTAATATCTGGCCGCCAGCCCGAAATGTCCGCTGCATTCCGTTGTATATTTTGCCTGCTTCATCGTTCTCAGAGTCAGGCGGCTGATCATCGTCTCATTTGGCAGTCCATGTATACTTTCCAGAATTTCCTGAATTTCCTTAGGTGTGATTTCCTCCCGGGATTTCCGTACCTGGATTCCCTGATGATGAAGAAGCGTCAGAAGCTCTTCCACCTTTTCCGGATCCGGATTTTCATGAGTTCTGTATACAAAAGGGTAGTCCCCCTTGCAATACTCTCTGGCAACCGTCTCATTTGCCATAAGCATAAAATCTTCAATGATCTCCGTAGCGCAGTTTGTTTCATAAGGGCGCACATCAATAGCGCGGCCTGCACCGTTAAGGATGATCTTGCTTTCAGGAAATTCAAAATCAATAGACCCTCTGTGATGTCTCCTGCTGCGCAGCAGCTGAGACAGTTCTTTCATCAGAAAGAACATAGGTACAAATTCCTGGTATTCTCTGCTGACCTCTGTATCTCCATCCTCCAGAATACAGCGAACCTGTTCGTAGCTCATGCGTCTGTCCACCCGGATCACACTTTCTGTGATCTTATGGTCCACAATGTTTCCCTGCTCATCAATATCCATCAGGCAGCTGAGGGTAAGACGCTCCACCCCCTGGTTCAAAGAACAGATTCCGTTGGAAAGACGTTCCGGCAGCATAGGGATCACACGGTCTGCAAGATATACGCTGGTTCCTCTTTTTAATGCTTCTTTATCAAGCGCACTTCCGCCCTGAACGTAATTGCTTACATCTGCAATATGAACTCCGAGATGATAAATGTTTCCTTCTTTTGTAAGAGAAACTGCATCATCCAGATCCTTTGCATCTTCTCCGTCAATGGTAACCGTCATAAGATCAGTAAGATCCTCTCTTCCGTCCCAGTCTGCGCCCAGAACATGATCGGGAACACGCATTGCCTGATTCATCACACGGACCGGAAACTCCGACGGAATATTAAAACTCTTTACGATCGCCAGAATATCTGTTCCCGGTGCATGAATGTTTCCAAGGACTTCCGTGATCTTCCCTTCCGGCTTACGACGTTCTGATCCATAGTCTATGATCTGGGCAACTACCTTCTCCCCGTCACGGACACCATGGGAATTTCTGGCGGAAATATAAACATCCCTAGAAAGCTTCTGATTATCACAGACAACAAAACCATAGTCCCCTTCCCGCTGAAACGTTCCCACCACTTCCGCAGTGCCGCGCTCCAGGATCTTCAATATAGCTCCTTCTCTTCGTTTCCCGGGCTTCTGATCCTTTTTTAAGAAAACCTGTACCCTGTCCTGGTGGAGCGCAGTATTTACTGCATCTGCAGGAATAAAGATATCCTCTTCATCTTCACCGGTCTCCACAAATCCAAATCCTCTGGGGTTTCCAATAAAGATTCCTTCTTTTATAAGCCCCAGTTTCTCAAGACTTTTGATATTTTTTTTCTTTAATTTATGATCATCTTTCGAAAACTTTTTTTTCTTTTCCCAGACTTTTTTTCTGCTCACTTGAACTCCTTTATACTTTTTCTGTTGCTTCTGTCTCCGTTCACAATAACATTTTTCTCACAGATTAGGCAAAAAAACACTCTTGTGCATTTACAAGAGTGTCTCCGTTTTCTTCAAAATCCTTAGAAATTCATATTTAAAACAATGGCCAGAACAAAAAACAGAACAGCCATAATGGTTGTTGCTTTTACCAGACCACCTTCCATAGAACGTCCCTTGTTTTTACCCCAGTAAGTATCAGCGACACCTGCGATAGAACCAAGACCCTGCTGTTTGCCCTCCTGCAGAAGAACTACTATTGTAAGAGCAACGCAATCTATGGCAAAAATTACCGTAAGGATAATTCTTAAAATCTCCATTTTGGGTTACACCTCCTAATCAACTATTGCCTATTGTATCACATGGGTTCCCGGATTTCAACAGTTTTTCTCTAAAATCCTTGACAACCTTCCTCCTTTCGTAGATGATATATACGAAAGACTTTTTGTCTTTTTCAAACAATTGATTAAATTTTAAAAGGATGAGTGTAACCATGAAAACTTCAACAAACAAGATCCTGTCTTTTCTTTTATCTCTTGTGCTTTCCTTTGTTTTTGCCGCCTGCTGTCTGAAAGTCCCGGCACTTTCGGATGCTGTCAGTTCCAAAGGAAACATCAACCTTCTTACTTATGCCATGACAGTGATCCTATTCTGCCTGTCTTATCTTCTGATTTCTCTGCTGCTGGCTCATTTAAAAAAGCCCGCTGTTCTGGATAAACCTTATCCGGCCACGATCGCTGCTCTGATCCTGTCCGCAGTAAACATCCTTTTCCTTATCCGGATGTTCCAGCTGGAAACAGAAGTATATGGATCCGTATCTGTCCGTTATATCTGGCATATTATGCCTTTTTGGCTGGTGGCTGCAGTTCTGGCAGCAGAAGCTGTCTTTTTTTTCTCTTTTGTAAAAAAAAGCACGGTTTCTCTGAGGCCATCTGCAATGATGGCTTTTTATGGAATGCTGACACTTCTTATCGGCTATAATTTCTATACTCCTGAGGTTTTTCTCAGAAATGAGCCGGATCGCCTCCATATGGATGCTTATTTTAATTCCATATACAACGTTCTTCACGGAAGTCCTTATACCGAATATACCACCAGCATTTATGGTCATTACGGAATCATGTACAAACTTCCTATGAAACTTCTTGGAGGAGACCTTATCGACTTTATCCTTCTAAATGCTCTGATAGGAGCACTGAGCTTTCTGGCAGCGTTCCTTGCACTGCATTTTATTGTAAAAAACAACCTTTTGCGCATCATTGGCGCGGTGGCATTAAGTTTCCCTGTGCTTGCCATGAGAAGCGGTATCTACTGGCAGCTGTGGCCTCACAGAGTCCTGTTTATGTGTCTCATGCTCTGCTATATGGCATTCTGTGTCCGGTACAAAAAGCTGAACCGTTTCACCTGTATCCTTGGATATGGTATTGTTTTTCTCGGCATCCTCTGGAACACCGAAAGCGGACTTTTCTGCGGGGCAGCCTGGGCTGGATTCTGGATCCTGAAAAGCCTTTGCTGCAAAGAAAATAAAGTATCTTATGTGATCCGAACTGTTTTTTTCCAGATTTCAGGAATCATACTTAGTTTTCTTGGAGCCTGGGCTGCCGTGGAAATTTACAATCTGGCAAATGGCGGAACGATTATGGGAATCCGTGAATTTCTATTCCCTCTTCTTCAGTCCTCCTATATGGATGATCTTTTAAGAGTAGACCTTCCGGATTTTGCCAGTGCTTATATGGTGATCATTGCACTGCTGTTCCTTGCCTGCGCATGGGGGATCTCTCATATGTGGTTTCTTCGTGAAAAAAACAGCGTCGATCCCAACGAATGTCTTCCTGCATGTTTCGCCTTTGCAGCAGCTGTACTTTCTCTTGGTCAGATCACCTATTTTGTAAACAGAGCCGCTTATCACAATCTGGAGATCGCCCATATCCCCTGTATTCTTCTTCTGTGTCTTCTTGCAGAAGGAGGTATGAAAACATTTTGCAGTTTCCGTTTTAAAAATCTGAAACAGTTCAAAGGCATGGATATCTTCCGATGCTTCTTCACCGGAACAGCTCTTTTGATACTTATGACTGTATGTACTGGAAATGTAATCCAGTATGGACAGAATACAGCTCTTCGGGAAGAACTTCACAACAAACAGGAAATAAATGACTTTGCAGCTCACGTTGCAGCCAACATCCCGGAAAACACCTATGCATTTGGCATCGGTGTTCCCGAGATTTATTCTATCCTCCGATGGGATACCGGCTGCTACACTCTGGATCTTCCGGATCTGTCTTTGAGACCGGAGGCAGGAGATCATATCATGGATGATATTAAAGAAAAACAGATTCCTGCCTTTCTTGCCGGAGAAGGAACCATAAGCCGTATGGAAAAATACAGTTCAAAAGAAAAAAGTAAATGGCTTCTGGATACCTATCAGGTATCTCAGACCTTTGAATTTAAAGGTGCGATTCTGCAGTATTACACCCTGAAATAAACGGGTTCTCATATACAGCCAGCTCTCCCAGATTCTCGGCGATCCGGAGGAGCTGGTTATATTTTGCATTTCTGTCTGAACGGCAGGGCGCTCCTGTTTTGATCTGCCCTGCTCCTGCCGCTACTGCCAGATCTGCAATAAATGTATCTTCAGTCTCTCCGGAACGGTGGGAGATCACTGCATGATATCCGTTTTTCTGCGCCAGTTCTACAGCATCCAGAGCTTCCGTAACTGTGCCGATCTGATTGACCTTTATAAGAACAGCATTGGCCGCACCCAATTTGATTCCACAGGCAAGGCGCTTCTGATTGGTAACAAAAAGATCATCTCCGACCAGCTGGATCCTGTCTCCCAGACGTTGTGTCATTTTTTTCCACCCTTCCCAGTCATCTTCTTCCAATCCATCTTCGATGGAGATCACCGGAAATTCATCCAGAAGACTTTCATAGTACTGAATCATCTCTTCAGAATCTCTGAGTATTTCTTTACCTTTCATCCGGCTTTCTCCCGGAAAATAATAAACACCTTTTTCCTTATCATAAAGCTCACTGGCAGCTGCATCCATAGCGATCATCACATCTTTTCCAGGATAATATCCCGCACGTTCCGAAGCCTGGACCATCAAGGCTAATACATCCCTGGAATCCGCAAGATCCGGTGCAAATCCTCCTTCGTCTCCCACTGCAGTAGACAGATTTTTTTCTTTCAGGGTGATCTTCAGACGCTGATAAATTTCCACACACATCTGCAGACCCTGAGAAAAATTTTCTGCTCCACAGGGCATGATCATAAATTCCTGAAGATCTACTGTATTGTCTGCATGCTTCCCCCCATTCAGAATATTCATCATAGGAACCGGCATCTGCTTTGTATGGCAGCCTCCAATATATTGATAAAGAGGTATCCTAAGAGCTTTTGCCGCTGCCCTTGCCACAGCCATGGAAACACTGAGAATAGCATTGGCGCCTGCACTGCTCTTATTTTCTGTACCGTCTGCCTCAATAAGAAGCTGGTCTATATTCATCTGATCCAGTGCATTTTCTCCCAATATAGCCTCTGCAAGCTTTGTATTGACATTATTTACTGCTTTTTCCACACTAAGCCCCAAATATTTGTCTTTTTCTCCGTCTCGAAGTTCTACTGCCTCAAATCTCCCGGTAGATGCCCCGGAAGGTACTATAGCTCTGGCCGTATATCCATTGATTCCTACAATCCCTTCCCCTATGGTCACTTCTGCTTCTACAGTTGGATTTCCCCTGGAATCCAGTACTTGTCTTGCGTAAACTCTTCGTACAGGCAAATAACGCAGCATATTTGTTTACCTCCTAAGAATTAATAGCATCAGTGTACAAGGGGAAACACGCCTTTTGTACACCTGCGCTAACCTTAGCTTATCCCGTATTTCCTTTCCTATTCATAAAATGCGCTTATAATTTTCAGTTTATTTTGTGTTCTGAAACTATTTTTACTGTTTTAATAAAATTTATTTATATTTTTTCTTTTTTCTTCTTGACATATATGTATTTATCTGTTATATTAAATACATAAAACAAAAGGAACTTAGAAATAAACAAAAAGGAGTGAGACCACCGAAAACATAAGTGATCATTCAAAATTTACCAGAAGGAGGTACAGACCACCAGAAACAGTACAGAAACACCTAATATCATAAAAGAAAGGAAGTATGGACCACCGAGAACGTAAAATTTAAATTCATTTTTGTTTTATAAAAATAGATAAGGAGGACAAGTCCATTGGACAATGAACAGTAACAAGAGCCAGCAGAAAAAATAATCTGATGGCTCTTTTTTTACCTTTTTCACAATAAAAGACAGACCTTTTTTCGGTCTGTCCTTATCTCTTTTATCTGTTCAATATTTTCATACAATAGTCGTAGACTCGAAGAGAAGTTGCATCTGAATAATGCACTCCATCACAAAGCCCATCATGACCTTCTCTGCTGATCCACCCATATCTCTGAAGGAAAGAACAGGTATCAATATAAGTATATGTTCTCCTGGATCCGCTGCATAAAGTAGATTTCAGTGTATTATTTATATTCTTAACCTGATTTTCCGTTCTGCTGGTCCATCCTAAATAGCTGCGGATCATTGCACTGTTTACTGGATTTACTGACATATAATACATATCACAGTTCTTACGGTATTTTTTCAAATCCCTGGCAACTGCCTGCATATATTTGGTGTATCCGCTGTAATCACGCAGATCATTTGCTCCCAGATTGATCACAACAGCTATCCGGCTGTTTTTTGACTGTTTGCATACATTTGTTTTTAAAGTATTATAACCTGTCTTTTTAAACCAATCCAGTCCCTCTCCAATCTTATAAATGAATTTTACATTCGCCGGAGCCGAACTGCCAAGAGCACGGGCCATTCCCATTGTCCGGGAATCTCCTACAAAATATACAACATCATGGTTTTCCGGTTTCCGCACGCCGACAGGCGCTTTATCCATATGCTTCCCGAAAACAACCATATAATAATTTCCGGATTTGGACGGAATTCTGTCACCAGCCAGATATTCCGGCTTCGAAGTCTGTCCTTTGGTTCTTGACCATCCCAGACACATATTCCCGCTTCCCAGGTTTACAGATGGAAAAGTAGGATTCTTTCCGGAACCGGTAGGAACTACTTTCCAGAGTTTCCCATTATATGCCCTCAGATTCACTCCTGTGATCTTCTGTGTGATCGGATAAAATCTCATATTTCCGGTAACTTTTACCTTTGTACCGGCTTTTTTATAAGTTTTTCCTCTTACTGTAGTGGACCAGCCCAATCCTTTATTGGAAGTTCCATGGGGAACGGAAGGAAGCGTGACATATTGTCCCTTAATCGCCTGCTCCCTCATACTAAGGTATTCTTTTTTACCATTTTCTGTATAAAAACATATATTATAAAGCTTATAGCGGTAAAGACAGAACTTCGTATTCTTAGTTACCTTATAGTTAGCACCCGGATTATATTTATAAGTCTTATTTCCATTTTTCAGTACCCAATAGCATCTGTATCCTGACTGTGAATATTTCGGAAGCTTGATCCAGTCCCCTGCCTCTACGGTCTTAGCCCAGTTACGATAAGTCTGCGTAGATACCACTCCCTGAGCATTTGCAAACACTACCCTGCATTTGGACGCCGCAGACACTTCTCTGCTTCCTCCCCAAAATAAAAATGCGGATAAGACTATCAAAAAAAACGCGCCTTTCCATTTACCTGAAATTCGTTTCATCGTACAGCTCCTTATTTTTCTTTTATAAAAGGTCCTTGCTCAATACGTATATCTAAAATTACTATATCAGTTTTTTCAATAAAGTTCAATATAAACTTCATCTTTATTTCATATTTTTGTTATATTTTAAATTTTCCTTTACAAAGAATCTTTACTGTAAACAAAATGAACAGCGGCATCTTACCACTGAACAGGATTCCTTTTTTCCCTGGTTTTAATTCCTTCCGCTCTTACATATATTATAAAAAAACACCGGAGAAAGCCATGAAGTCATCTCGTAATTTTGTTTATTCCATCTTTACCCGCTATTCCCGCGGATGCAGAATCACTGCCATCCTTGCGGGAGCTTTTCTTCTGGGCTCCTGTACCGGAAGTCTTGTTACCTGGCTCAGCCGAAACTTTGAAAAATCTGCTTCCGTTCCCAGTATCTCAGAAAGCACAGCTGCTCCTGTCCTTTCCGCATCTTCTGACAGCTGGGGACTCAGCTTTCAGGAAAAAGGAAAACGGCCTGTCGGAAATGCTTCCATAGAAGAACTGAAAAAATATAATGCATATTTTGCCCAGGATACCTCTGAAAAAGTGCTTTATCTTACCTTTGATGCAGGATTCGAAAATGGAAACACGCCCGCTATACTGGATGCTCTGAAAAAACATAAGGCTCCTGCTGCTTTTTTTGTTGTAGGGAATTTTATTTCAGACCATCCGGATCTGATAAAAAGAATGGTTTCAGAAGGTCATACCGTAGGAAACCACACCATGACACATCCAGATATGTCCCGGATCTCAGACAGCAGCTCTTTTCAAAAAGAACTGCAGCAGGTAGAGGAACTATACAAAAATACAACCGGAAAAGAAATGAAAAAATATTATCGCCCGCCTCAGGGTATCTATAATATCCAAAATCTTTCTATGGCAAAAGATCTGGGATATTCCACATTTTTCTGGAGTCTTGCCTATGTGGACTGGCTCCAGGATCAGCAGCCCTCCAGTGAGGAAGCTTTTGACAAACTTCTGACACGAATACATCCCGGCGCCATTGTCCTGCTTCACAATACCTCTTCTACTAATGCAGCGATCCTGGATGAACTTCTTACAAAATGGGAAGAAATGGGATATCATTTTTCTTCCTTAGACAAACTGACCGGGATATGATCCCGGTCAGCACTCTATTTTTTTTCATTTGCATGAAGATCCTCTTTGATCTGACTGCTGGAAATTTCCGGTGTACGAGGAAGGTAAACAACTTCACATCCCTCTTCCTTCAGAAAATCAAATTTTCCTTCCCAGTCATCTCCCATCACAAAGGTATCTACATGATACTCTTTTACATCTGTACGCTTCTGTTCCCAGCTCTCTTCCGGAATCACCAGATCCACATAACGAATGGCTTCCAGAAGCTGTTTTCTTTTTTCATAAGAAAAATAACATTTTTTTCTCTTTTCATTCCAGTTAAACTCATCTGTAGACAAAGCCACAATCAGGTAATCCCCCTGCTGTTTTGCCCTGCGCAAAAGATTAATGTGTCCATAATGAAGAAGATCAAATGTTCCATATGTGATAACACGTTTCATTTTTTTCCTTTCTGCCGCTCAGCCATATTTCTTATTTTTTATCCAGCATTTTCATACCATACTGATAGATTTTCAAAGATGTAGCATTGGAATAATGAAGCCCATCCAATATTCCTCCATCGTAACGATTACTGATCCATCCTTTTCTTTCCAGATAACTGCAGCAGTTAATATAAGTAAATGTTTTTGACTTGCCTGTGCAAAGCCCTTTGTAAATCTTCTGGTTAAAATCATGTACCTTTTTTTCTGTTCTGTATGGATCACGATGAGTGAAATTTTTCATCATTGCACTGTTTACCGGATTTACTGACATATAGTACATTTTGCAGTTATAGGCTTTCAATTTTCTGGCATATTCCGGCATGACCCTGAGATAGGAATTGATATTATAAAGATCGTTTACACCTAAATTGATAATCACAGCCTTTTTCTCCTCTTTTGGTCTTTTTTGAACCTGAGAATGCAACTGTGTGAATGCAGTTTTTCTAAACCAGTCAAGCCCCTGGCTTCCTTTACAGATAAAGCTGACCTCTGGAGAAACATCTTTTTTTATAAGGCGTTCAATTCCCACCGTCCTGGAATCCCCCACCCAATATACTCTGTCATATCGGTGCGGCATATACAGGCTGGTCGGTTTCCGGTCATTTTCTTTTGGAAATACCACCATATAATATGTTCCTGTTTTTGAAGGGATCCTGTCTCCGGTCATATATTCCGGATCCGCAGTTCTCCCCTTTTCTTTTGACCATCCCAGGGCCATGTCTCCGTTCCTCAGACCTACTGCCGGAAATACCGGTGTATTCTGTGATGAGGTATAAATTCTGCGATATAATTTTCCATTTGAATATCTCAGTGTTACAGAAGATGTCTTTTCTACTGCAGCATAAAATTTCATATTTCCGGTTACAGTGATTTTTGTTCCAGGTTTCCGGATATCTCTTCCGTTTACTTTACTGGTCCAGCCGATCCCTTTATAGGTACTTCCACCTGGCACAGAAGGAAGAGTGACCGACTGCCCCTTATGCAGCATTTTTTTCTTTGATGTATATTCCCTCTTTCCATTACAGGTATAAAATTTAACCTGATATAATTTATATCTGTAAAGATAAAATTTTGTATTTTCTTTTACCCGAAAGCGATCCCCCGGATCATAGAATTTTTCTTTTTGTCCCGTTTTAAGGACCCAGTAGTACCGATATCCGGAAGCAGAAACTTCCGGAAGATTAATATACGTATTTTTTTCAGCTTTGCATGCCCATCTCCGGAATCTTTCTGAGGATACTTTTCCTTTTGAATCTGCAAAAGTAACTTTATACTTTGCCGGAGCAGCCTCTGCAGTTCTGCTCCCAAGCAGAAATACAGCCGCAAGAACCGTCAAGAAAATCAGAATTTTTTTCCCCATTGCCTCCTGTTTCATATTATCCCTCTTTCTTTTTCCCTTTTCTGATCAGAGATTTAACTAATCTCACGGTTAACCTGGGTACAAACATAATCGCCTTTCCAATACGGAAAGTCACAGTCCTTTTTACTGCTTTATTTTTTTCTTTTAATTTCTTATTTGTACGGCGAAGGGACTGTATCCTTTTTTCCAGAGTTTCTATTTTTGTATCTTTTCCGATTTTTGCATATAAAGTCATATATTTCAGCAATACTGCCTCTATTTCATCTGGATTCCGATTTTGATTTCCGTCTCCTTCTGAAGATATTTCTGTAAAAAAGCTGTCCCACTGTTCTCCAATATCTGTTTTTTCCAGGCCTTCCACCTGTTCCCGGCCTTTCAGACCAACCTCTTCTCCCAATTTCGGATCTTCAAGGAGTTTTATTACTTCCTTCGCAAGAAGATCAGGACGCTTTTGCGGTACAGAAATAATTCCTCTTCCGTCTCTTGTCAAAGTAAGCCATGGAAGATCATAAGTCACTACAGGAACTCCATGAGCCATTGCCTCACAAAATACCATGGAAAAGCCTTCATATTCGGATGTTCCCACAAAAACAGAAGCAGTACTGTAATATTTTTCTACTTCTGAGGTGAATCCGGTCAAAATAAGATTTTCCTGTATCCCCAGCTGTTCAATCAGGTCTTCCAGTTCTTTGCTGACATTTTCATTTCCCTGACCGATCATATATAATCTGGCATCCGGTATTTTTTTCACTACATGAGCCATCATATATGCTGCGTCAAAAGGCTGCTTTTCCGGCGAAATCCTGCCGGCCCATACAATTGTATTGGCTTTTCTTTCTGTGATCACAGTAGAATCCACAGTAAAAGAAATCGGATTGGATATACATTTTGAATAATCTGTAAAGCAGCTGACCAGCCTCTGATCTGCCTCTGATAGAGTTACAACACCATTACTGATATGGTAATCATAAATCAGTTCTGCAAACTTGTCACCCATAAAACGGTAAGGTGCACAGGTAAAACTATGACAGTGTACCACAAAAGCCGGATTAGACGGCTGCCCTTTTACACTGAGTATATCCCATAAAATACAGGGATCCACCCACATACCAGTCACTACAATATCGATCCCATGCTCCCGGATCACGCGTTCCCATGCCTGATATCGTCTGGAATACAGTCCTTCTGTCGTTTTTGTAACAGCAGGAATACAATCTCTTTTTACACGAGGATCCAAAGGATATTCCTTAATAGAATCCTTTTCTTCCTCCTCGTCTGTGATCAGGATCACCTTGTACAACGGATTTCCTGCTTCATCCTCCATTCCTGCCCAAATATTGCACAGCTCAGCCGCAACTCGCTGGGCTCCTCCATTTTTGATTGAACGGTAATACATGGCTACTGTTCTTGGATAACCTGAAATATGTTTTTTCTGTGTAAACAGATCCACCTGTGCAAGCTTCTCTGCAACACCAGCTGCTTTCTCCCAGTTCTGTTCTGCCAGCTTACTGATCACCTTATCTATTCCCCATACATCGATCAGATGATGAAAAGCTTCCGACAGATTTTCAATCTGAAGATTTCTGGCCCAGCGTCCTGTACAGTCTCCGAGAAAATGATCAGAGATCGTGTCAAGAACTGACTGATATTTTTCCAGTTCTCCCTGCTGTTCTATAAACTCCACCAAGGCTTCCCATACTTTTTTTTCCGTAAGAAGGATATCAAATTTAGCAGTTGATATATAATTGCTACCTGTAACTCCAAGCCCAAATTTATATCGGTACAGCTGATCTTCAATCCCTCTGTAGCTTCTGGAATTGTAAGCGATCAGAAAAAATGCGTACAGATCCTGCGCTTTTGGAAAAGAGCCATCTTTTACCTGCTGAAATGCCCTGCGGCATATCTCACCCTTGTAGATCTTATTCCAAAGACTGTATCCAAACATTTTCTCTGTCCAGCAGGACCAGATAAGATTTTCTTCATTAATCTCGCCTTCCATATATGGTTCCAGAAGTCTCTGGTTCATTTCAATACGTTCTTTAGGTACCCCGGCACAATTGATGATTTCTGTGCCAAACTGAACCATATCCGTATGATATTTTTCTATTGCTCTGCAGGCTTTTTCACAGGCCTGAGGATGCAGTTCATCATCCCCATCAACAAACATGATATATTTTCCACGGGATGCTGCCACCCCGTCTTTTCTTGCCTGAGAAGTGCTAAGATTTTCACTGTGATATATAGGAATGATCCTGGAATCTTTTGCTGCATAATCTTTCAATATTTCTACAGAAGAATCCCTGGAACAATCATCTACACAGATGATCTCAATATTATTTAAAGTTTGTCCACAGATACTATCCAGACAATTCGGTAAATATTTCGCCACATTACATACAGGAACAATCACGGAAACCAGAACCTCTCCATTATTTGAGGATCCTGTACCCCATTTAAACTTCATTCTTTTTCTTTCCTCCATACTCTCTCTATCTCGATCAATGCTTTATGATCTTCTTTAATTTTCTGGGCACAGCCAGAACAGACTGACCGGTTTTAAACGTAGTACTTGCTTTTACATCCTTCAGTTCCTGTTCTGCTTTTTTTGCCCTTTTCATCCAATAGGATTTTTCTTCTTTTAATCCCATGATCTCACGAAACATATATTCCTTTACATCATATCTGCATATGTCACAATATATTTCATACTTCTTTTCATTATAAGAATAACATTGTTCCTTCCGAAAATCTTCCAGACCAAATTCCTCAAAAACTTCCTTCTGAAGTTTTTCATATACCTCCGAAAATGCCTGTGCTGATTTCAGCGAACAGAGATTATAAATGCTTACTCCAAATACCAGATTCTTAAAACTGGTTTCTGTTTTTTCATACAAATCCCGTCTTACCAGATCATCCTTTAATTTTTTCAGCGCTTCATACCAGTTCCATGGAGATCTTGCATTATTTGCCTGAAGACTTTCTCCTGACTGCCTGTAATTTACAAACACCTGACGGACAGCAGTAATACGTTTTGCCAAAACCATTGCAAGAAAAACAAAATATACATCGTTGCTTCTGGGAAGATCCATAAAACGAATATTTTCCGTGTCGATCAGGCTTTTTTTGAACATTTTGCTCCAGGGACATCCAGATGTCACGTTAAAAATATACGGGAAAGTCTTTCCCTCAAAAGGCAATATTTCCGGAAGATACTCCTTTTGAAGGATATAGTCGATATCCTTATATTTTTTTGTTTTTTCATTATATAATCTTGCATCAAACAGACAGATATCTGCCTGGTCCTCTCTGATCTTTGTAAGAACCCGGGCAATCATTTCTTTTTCAAAAAAATCATCTGCATCCAAAAAAAGACAATATTCTCCTCTTGCCTCTTCCAGTCCAATATTTCGCATCACTCCGGCACGTCCGCAATGAGTCTTCTCAATCAGGCGGATTCTGTCATCCTCGGTCTGTATCCTTTTTATAATTTCTATCGTACCATCAGAAGATCCATCATCCACACATATGACCTCAAACTCACGAAAAGTCTGCTGCAAAAGACTGTGCAGACACTGTTCCACATATTTCTCCACATTAAATGTAGGAATGATCACAGAAACAACTGTATTTTGGTCCTTACACATGATTTCCTCCAATCCGAGCCTTTCCTGTCCATTATATTTTCAATCCGTATTGTATCATAGAATAAAATCCTTGGCAATTCATACTCTTCACTATATTACAATTTTGTTGCATTTCTCTCTTTCCATCTGAAAACTATTTACAAAGGATTAATTTTATGTTATAAGCACGTAATTATTATTCCATATGCGTCTTCTTATGGTAGGATTAACGTATATCTGGGAAGGGAGGTTACCCATGACTGATCACCGATTTAAATTTTCAATCATATCTGCTGTATATAACGCAGAAAAATACCTGGAAGATGCCATTCAGAGCATTCTCGCACAGGATATTGGTTTTCAGGAATCTGTAGAACTGATCCTGGTAGATGATGGTTCCCCGGATTCTTCCGGTTCCATATGTGATTTCTGGCAAAAAAAATATCCTGATAATATCAAAGTGATCCATAAAGAAAATGGCGGTGTATCTTCTGCCCGAAACGCAGGAATCGCTGTCGCGGAAGGCAGATATATCAATTTTATGGACTCTGATGACAAGTTATCCCCGGAGACATTATCCTCCGTCTATCGCTATTTCATCACCATAGACGATACAGTGGATCTTGTATCTGTTCCTATTTACTTTTTTGAAAAAAAAGAACAGCCACATCGATTAAATTATAAATTTGCATCCAACAAGAACCTTCTTGTGGATCTGAACCAAAAATATTCTTTTGTACAATTATCTGCTGCTTCTGCTTTTTTTAAAAGAGAAGTCTTAACTCCGGATTTTTTCAGTACCTCTCTGCGGTATGCCGAGGATGCCAGAGCCATTATGGGACTTTTTCTCAAAAATCCCCGGTATGGTATTGTTCCTCAGGCCCGTTATGACTATCGCTGCCGGGAAAGTATGAATTCTGCCCTAAACGGTTCGAAACTACATAAAGAATGGTATCTGGACTGTCTAAAGGAATATGTCCTCTGGTCTGCCCAGCAGGCTCTTGCTCTGTATGGCTCTGTGCCAAAATTCGTTCAGTTCCATATGATGTATGATCTGCAGAGCCGATTCCGTATGGAAGAATTCCCGGAACATGTCCTGACTCCGTCAGAAAAAGAAAGGTATATGGCACTCCTCAAGGAATGTCTGTCTTACATCAGCGATCCGGTCATTCTGGAACAAAAAAATCTTTCGAAAGAACAAAAGGATCTTGTCATCCGCACAAAATACGGCTCTGCTTCCGGAAAGCTTGAATATAAAGATGAAGATTATCATTACAGATATGGTGAGACCATCACTGCTCCCATGTCCTCTTATGTAGTAAAGCTTCAACAGCTTATTCCCCAGGATAATGGTCTTCTGCTTTGTGGCTCCGCAAAAGCAGGATCACATTTCCCGAAACCCGAGCAGTTTTTTGTACGTTTAACTACAAAAAAACAAACAATGGATTTCCCCTGCAGTTTTCATCAGGACGCTGATCATATATTCCGATATCACGGCAGTATTCTGGCTTGTTTTTACAATTTTCAGGTGTTGATCCCTTATGAGGTTCTGAAAAAAAATTCTTCATTGGAAATCTGTATGACCTGTAATTCACATACAATCAAATTCCGCAGCCTTGCAGCAGAAGCTTCCTTCCCTGTACCTCCAAAGGCTCAGAAAAAAAGCTGGCATTGTCATTCTCTGTTTTTTTCCAGAACCCGGGAAGAAATTTTGATTGAATCAGGAAATCTGGTAAAGCGCTGCCTGATTTCTTTTAAATCTCATTTTGGCAGATAAAAAATCCCCGGCCTTTCATTCCGAAAGAACCGGGGATAATTTTTATCTCTGGAACAGTTTGAATCCGCTGTTGCTTGGATAGCACTGTACATGCTGTCTTGTTCCGCACTGTTTCTTTGTATAATTATGACACTCTTTCAGCGTAAGCTTCTTGTCTTTATTGCTGTCTGCAGGAGCCTTGGAAAGTCTGGATCCGCCATAAGTAAATCCTACTCCCTTTACAAGTGCAGAACTGAAAAGACTGCTGGACTGGCTTGCCCATGAAAGCTCATTCTGAGAACATGCAGTCAGAACCTTAAATTTGCTGTTGGACATCGGACCAGCTTTTGCCACTTCTGATTCTGCACTGTTAAATGCTGCGATCACGCTGCTGTTAAACAGTTCTGCTCCGTCTTTTACCGCCTTTGCACCCAGAGCCTTATCGATCACTCTGCCGCTGTAGCAGCTGTCAAGCATAACCACGATGTTTCCAGGCACTTGTTTTAACCAGGATGCCAGTCTGTATGGTGAAATAGAACCATAATCAGTTGTAACCAATGATCCGTCGCTTGCACCATGTCCTGTATAATAGAAGAAGGATACGTCATTGCTGTCTGCTGATGCAAAAGTTCGGCTGATCTGGCTGCGTACACTGTATTCAGAAGCATCAATCAATGTATTGACTGTACTGTAGCCTGTTTTTTTCAGCATATCCCTCATTGCTCTTGCATCTTTTCCACATGCCCACAGGTCACTTGAATAGCCCGGGTAATCTGCTTCTCCGATAACAACTGCCCGATATACTACAGGATTAGTTACACGAAGAAGTCTTCCATATCCATTAAAGGTATATCTGTTGCCATTCATGGTTCTGGTACCGGTCGCTGCCCTTCCTAAAGAGTCAAAATAATATTTCTGTCCGCCAATAGTCGTCCAGCCGATAAACGCATAACCATATTTTGTATGGAAGTAATATCTGTATTTGCCAATCTTCTGGAAACCTGTATGGATTCTTCCGTAATCGTTCAGGTAATATCTTTTTCCGTTCAGTTTAAGCCATCCTTTTACTGCATGGCCATATTTGTCAAAATAGCAACGTTTTCCGCCAATGGTATTCCATCCGGTTACCGGTCTTCCATAGCTGTTCAGATAATAACGATATCCGTTATATTTGATCCATCCTTTTACTGCACGTCCATATTTGTCAAAATAACAGCTGACGCCATTGATCTGATGCCATCCGCCTTTTACCGGTTTTCCATTGCGGTAATAGTAGCGATGCCCGCCCTGAGTCACCCAGCCATTCCAGACTTTTGATTCTGTACGATTGTCTTGTTCCGCATGAACTGTTTTAGGTGATACTGCCGGAAGCATCATAAGAGCCATAAAAAGAACTGCAAGCATCACCCAGCTTCTTTTCTTATTCATAATTACCCTCCTTATCTATGTAGTTTTTATGTATTATATCAGAAAATTATATAAAAATAAAGGGGATTTTGTCATTTTGATTGTATAACTTATATAGTTTTTCTTTTTTTACATAACTCTACAACCCTATATATAACAAAAGTAACCAGAAAACAGCCTGCCAGGATCAAAAGGGGACGACTGTAACGATACAATCCTGTTTTTATCAGAATCCTGCTTCCGTTTCCTCCTGGTATCCTGATCTTATTTGCCGCGAGATCAATGATCCTGCCTATCATAATGTGGAAAATATAAACATAAAGGGACAGTTTCTGTCCAATAAATTCCAGCAGCGGATTTCCCATCTGAGGCCGGGTCACAGACAGAATACACAGACTTCCCAGCACCAGGTATGTTCCCATATAGAACTGCGCCACTCCAATATGGATTCTTTCCCATAAGGCAATACCAATTCCTAAGATAATCACCACATAAAAATAAACAAGCGGTATTTTGGAAAAGGTCTTTTTGATCTTTTCCACATTCAATTTGGCCAGCATACCAAAAAGGAAAAACGGAAGTGCGCGGAACAGATAGCAGTTAAACAGATACGCTCTGTTTCCTGTATCAAACAAAGGAATAGAACTTGGAATAGGCAAAATATATTTTAACTCTCCAAAAGCGATAAAACCTATCCATAAAAACACTGCCACGATCGTGATCCACGAAGAAACTTTCTTTTTATCAAACAAAAGCACAGTCAGATAACAGTACAGCAGTGCTCCCAAAAACCATAAATGCGAATACACAAACGGATCATTTGTCAGGAAAAATTTCGCAATCTTATCTTTTGTAAGCAGTGAAGCTGTATATTCCGCAATGTTCCAATCCGGATCCAGCATCTGATTCCAAATCACACAAAAAACAGCATAAACCAGTGCAGCAATCACAACCAGACGTAAAATATGACGGATCTTTCGCCATGTATTGGATCTTATCAGCCTGTTACTGCTGTCCGTACAAAAAAAACCTGATACAAAGAAAAAATAAGGAACAGCAAAGCTACATAAAGGTCTTATTATAAGTCCCAATGGATCAGGAAAGCCAAAGTGGAGCAGCACAACAGCCATGCATGCCAAACCTTTTACCGTATCCATCAGTCTGTAACGAACTTTTCCCATGATAAATATATTCCCTTCTCCTGTTTTTATTCTATTAATAAAATCTTTTTCCCCAGTTTCGATGCAGGCTTTTCAACCAGATGCCAGATCACTGCACCTACTGCTGCAGCAAATACCACAGAGACGGTCAGAGACACTCCTGCATGCCTCTTTAAAAAACCTGTATTTTTCCAGAAAGTCTTTTCCAGGATATAAAAAGAAATTTCCTGCATCACATAAATAGAGTAAGCATATTTCCCCAACCTGCATACAGACAGTTTGCTGATCAATCTGGAAAACAGTCCTTTTTCTGTCAGCATACAAAAAAAGAAAACAGAAAACAAGACTACTACCATAAACTGATTCTTTCCGACCTTTTTTCCAGCAAAAAAATCCAGCATCAAAAGGCAAAAGCTACCAGTTTCTATAAAGGTGATCAAAACTGTGACCACACTGGCATTCAGACGTTGTACATATAATACTGCCCATCTTTCTTTTACTGCATCGTAAAGATTACCCAGCAGATATCCCAGACCTACGCCTGCCGCTGCCCTTGCCATAGCAAGACTGAATACACCAAAGACCACTTTTCGCGCAAATCCTCCATCTGTGTACATAATATTCAGCACATAACCAAAATAAACGATCAGACAGATTATTAATTTCATCCCTGCTGAATTTTTCATAGCCTTATACATCAGAAAATAAAATAACTCTGCAAAGAAAAACGCAGATACATACCAGTTAAGACCTGTCCAGGCAGTAGTCAGCCCTGTAGACTGCAGAAAAAAAAGATTCAGAAAGCCTTCCTGCAAAGGAACATCCAGAAAGAACACAGAAAGAATGGTCGATACTGCAAATACCGGCCAAAGACGAATGAGCTTTTTCAGCACAAAATCCAGCGTTTTCTGTGCGGAATGCAGCGTAACAGATCTATACAGAAAATATCCCGACATGATAAAAAAACATTCTACTATATATTTCGCATATTTTGACTGCTGTGCAAGTTCCTGATAGACTGCAGTTTCCTCGGTAAACGGGATCATAAATGAATGGAGAAGATGGAAATATACGATACTTACGGCAAAAAAAATACGGATAAATTCTATATTTTGCAGTTTTGGTCTGTTCCTCATCTCTCCCATTGATGAAATCTTCCTCTCACTTCTTCAAATGTCCTGGGTTCTGCCGGATCGTCTATATGATCGCCAATATGCTTTTCCATCCAGACCATATTGTACCAGCGTCCAAATTTATATGCGCATTTATGAAATTCTGCTGCCTTTTTATATCCCATATGGAAATGAAATCTGACACTGTCCTTTGTCAGATATTCGTCTTCCACTTCCGGATAGGCTATACATGCATTGACACTAAGAATATTCTGCTCCTTCAGCACTTTTTCCAAAGCCTCATAAAGCAGTTTTCCTGTTCCCAGGTTCTTTTTATCTTTTTTCACATAAATGGAGGTTTCCACAGACCAGGCATAGGCTGCTCGAGGATGAAGAGGACCTGCATATACGTACCCTATGATCTCTCCATCTCTTACCGCCGCCAGATAAGGAAATTTTTCCATCGTATGGCGGATCCTTGCTTTGAATTCTTCTACAGAGGGAACTGTATATTCAAAAGTCACTGCTGTATCCCTGATATAAGGAGCATAAATATCCAGAAGCTCTTCTGCATCCTCCGGCGATACGATTCTGATCATTGTCTCGCTCATCCAATCACCTCATCATTAGTTTTATTCTGAATACCTCCATATTTTATCAAATGTACCGCCAGATGGCAATACAGCTGCTTTCCATTTTGACCACATCAAATGCTCATATCTGTCTATAATACTGCTATCAGCAATGTTCCAAATACAATGCCTGTCAGCCCACACACAGATTTTTTGGACAGTTTCTCGTGAAATACCAGCCATGAAAAGAAGATTGTGACCAAAATACTTAGCTTGTCGATCGGAACCACAACGCTGGCAGGCCCATCCTGAAGTGCTCTGTAATAACACAGCCAGGAGGCTCCTGTTGCAAAACCAGACAATATAATAAACCTCAGTTCTCTTCTGTCAGTTGTCCTGATCTGATTGGATTTTCCGGTAATAAATACCATAAGCCATGCCATCAGCAGCACAACTGTAGTACGGATAGCTGTACCCAGATTGGAGTCCACATCCTGGATTCCAATTTTTCCCAGAATAGCTGTAAGGCTGGCAAAAACCGCAGAAAGAACTGCATAGATCAGCCAGTCTTTCTGTTCCTTTTGATTTCTTTCTGTAGCTTTTCTGTCAATCATCAAAAGTGTACCGCCACCGATCAGAATAACAGCTGCTATTTTTCCCGCATTAATGCCTTCTCCCAGAAAAATCAGCGCAAGCAAAATAGTCAGAACTGTGCTGGATTTGTCAATTGGCACAACTTTATTGATATCTCCTTTCTGCAGGGCATGAAAATAGCAGATCCAGGAAGCCCCCGTTGCAAGTCCAGACAAAATTAGAAACAATAACGTTTTTCCACTAAGCCTGGTAATCCCTTCTCCGCTTCCGGTAATCAGAACCATCAGCCACGAAAATACCAGAACCACAACTGTTCGAATCACAGTTGCCACATCCGAATCCGTTTTTTTAATTCCACATTTTGCAAGAACTGCGGTAATACCTGAAAAAAAGGAAGAACCCACTGCATATAATATCCACATTTTCTATCCCTCCACGGTCAAACCCGACGTATGATAAAAAGTTTATATCAGATCATATCTTCAATCTTGTAAAGTATCAATTTGATTATACTTTGTATTCTGAAAAATATCCAGTATGACCACATAATTTATGTATTATTTCCCGACAACATTGTCTATCCATGTTTGTTTCAATCGTGTACACGCCAAAAGAACTTGTTTCTCATTTTTATTTTATATGCTATACTTAAAAAGGCATAAATTTCCTGCTTGTATCAATATTTTTACACACTCATATAATTTATGGATTTTATAAATCCAGTACAAAGAATATTATTTCTTCTGTACTGCTAAAATCATATGTATAAGGAGGTTCGACTTATGGAATATCGTAAATTTGAAAAACTTGGGATTTCTCCTTCACTTCTGGGATTTGGCTGTATGCGTTTCCCTTTGAACAAAGATGGCTCTATCTGTGAACCAGAAGCAGAAAAAATGCTTGACACTGCCATTGCTGCCGGGGTGACATACATAGATACCGCCTATCCTTACCACAATGGTGACAGTGAACCATTTCTCGGTCGTGTACTGAAAAAATATAATCGGGAAGATTTCTTTCTGGCTACCAAGCTTCCTGTCTGGAATGTAAAAACCCTGGATGACGCAAAACGGTTATTTCAGGAACAGCTCGATCGCCTTCAGGTAGACTATGTGGACTTTTATCTTCTCCACTGTTTAGATAAAGAAAGATGGCAGACAGTTCTGGAACTTGGGCTGATTCCTTATTTTGAAGAACTGAAAGCACAGGGAAAGATCCGCTATTTTGGCTTCTCTTTCCACGATGAGTACGAGGTATTTGAAACCATTGCCACCTACCGTTCCTGGGATTTTTGCCAGATCCAGTATAATTATGTAGACACAGACATCCAAGCAGGTGACAGAGGCTATGCGCTTACAGAAAAGCTTGGTATCCCTCTGGTCATTATGGAGCCTGTGAAAGGTGGTTCTCTGGCACAGCTTCCAGAAGATGTTACTGTACCTTTTACTAAAGCCCGCCCCAACAGCAGCATTTCCTCCTGGGCTCTTCGCTGGGTAGCCAGCAAATCAAATGTAAAGGTCGTTTTAAGCGGCATGTCCACTATGGAACAGGTAGAAGACAATCTTCATACATTCGAAAGCTTTGAACCACTCACAGAAGAAGAAACTACTATAGTCTCCCAGGTAGCAGACAACATAAAAAAACGTACCAAAAACGGATGCACCGGATGTGCTTACTGCATGCCCTGTCCGTTTGGGGTAGATATTCCCAAAAACTTCCGTATCTGGAATGATTTTTCCATGTATGGAAACGAAGAAAAAACAAGACAGGCATTTTTCCAGGATATGGATCCATCTTCCAGAGGCGATCAGTGCCAGAAATGCGGAAAATGCGAGACTGTGTGTCCCCAGTCTATTTCAATCCGGAATGATCTGGAAAACGCGATAAAAGAATTAAATACTTTAAAATAAATACTGCCCCTGCTCCTGCATTTCCAACTGCATCAGATTTCTGATTTCCCCATGATATACGGATCAGACTGAAAATACAATGGATAACAGGAGCAGGACTTATGCAGATTTATTTTAAAACATGAACCTTCTCTATTATAAAAAATTCCTGTCTTTTTCTCAATTTCCACAGGCTCCTTCCCCGAAAGCCATTCCTTTGCCACTTTTAACATTTCCTTAAATGCACGGTTTTCCTGAATCATTCTCTCACATTCCTTCATCATTTATATAATCATTATTTCATATCCTCTCGACATTTTCAACTTCTTCCTTTTCACTCCAGTGCATCAGAAAATGAAAACAGTATCAAAGCCAGAAGGATCTGATTGGTGTATCCGGATAATGCATTGGAAATAGTATAAAGCTTTCGGGATCCGTATAGATTTTAGTTTAGGCTTTGCTGATTTGCTTAATCACAAACTTTTGTAATTGTTATTTTCTTTCTACTGTTTCCTTAAATTCAATTTTTCATTTCTTTCCTCACGTGTATTTCTTTCACAATTTTATTATATGTTTTCTTATTCAGACGATAAAAATACAAAACTACGGCCGTTACAATCCAAAGTATTCCTGGAACAGTCGTAAATGAATGCTTGATAACAGCTAATACCGCCGGATTCTGCTGCTGATTTGCGACATATCCAAACATTCCCAGAACTCCTGCCAGAACAGAAGTTCCAATAGCCATACCTATTTTATTACCTAATGATATGAACGCATACTGAAATCCATCATTTCTGAGTCCTGTCTTCCATTCACCATATTCCACGCAATCCGGAATAATCGCATAAATTGCAGTATTAAATCCAGAGAAGAAAAATTGTGACAGGCAGGAAAATATATAAAATGGAACGGGGGATTCTCTAACTGTAAAGAAATACATACAAAACATGCTGATTCCAGTTAACAGTGCAAAAATAGATGCTGATCGTCCTTTATTGTTGGTAAGCCGAAATACAATAGGAAAGCAGGCTGCACCAATAATAGACGGAATAATGATAAACATGGAATATGTACTGAATAACGCTTTATTTCCTTCTACATATGTAAAATAATACAATGCATCTGCATTTCTTCCATAAAGAGTCAATCCAAATAAAAATTGTCCTGCAACTGCAATCATATATGGACGGTTTTTTACGACTGCTTCTAACTGTACCTTCAGAGAAATTTTCTCTTTTTCCGGCACTTCCACTACTTCTTTTGTTTTGGCAAAACAGAAAATATGACACGCAGCAAAAATACATCCATACAAAGCAGCAATCAATAAATATCCTCTCTTATCATTTCCATTACCAAGTCTCTCAATAAGCGGAACTGTCACAATATTGATAATACCAATTGCAATCATCGCACTAACGGAACGGAATGTATTTATTTTAGCTCTCTCTTCTATATTTTGTGTCATCGCCCCACATAATGTTCCGTATGGAATATTCACACAGGTATAACCTAATACAAGAATACAATACGTAATTGTCATGTAAACAATCTTAGATGTAGATGACCAGTCCGGATGAGCCCAAAATGTCATGAGCAATACAATAGCCGTCAACGGTGCCGCGATTAACAACCAGGGTCTGTACCTTCCCCATCTGGTATGCGTCTTATCACTTAATCCGCCAACGATGGGGTCATTGATAGCATCCCAAAATCTTGAGAAAAGCATCAGTCCTGCAACTGCTCCCATACTAATCCCAAAAACATCTGTATAGAAAATCATTAGAAAATTTCCTACAAACATCCAGCTAAAATTACACCCAACATCTCCCATTCCATATGCAATCTTACTTATCAATGGCACTTTTACATTTGTATCTTTCTGGTTCATTGTAATCCCCCTTATCATTATCCGCAGCATTCAGTTCCCCGGAATCTCTATTTTTCTTCTTTCTCTATTGTGCAATCCGAATAACGGCTTTTACAATATCTGCTTTATTATTTACGCTGTAATCCATCGCTTTCTGTGCCTCATCCAGTTCAAACACATCTGTTACGATTCCTTTCAGATTTACTTTTCCTGCAGCAACCGCATCAATCGCCATTGGATAAATGTGGCGATACCGAAATACCGTCTTAAATGTCAGCTCTTTATCCAATACAAGGCTCATAGGAAGTGTCATTTCACCGCTTTTGCTATATCCCACAAGAACGATATTGGAACCTTTCTTAGCCATATGAATTGCCTGTCTTGTTGTAATTTCCGTTCCTGCTGTTTCAATTACCAGATCCATGCCAGTTCCATTTGTCAACTCTTTTACTCTTTCCAGCACATCTTCCTTCGAGCCGTTGATGACTCCTGTGGCTCCTAATTCCAATGCCTTATTAAGTCGTTTTTCCATAATATCTACTACATACACTTCCGATACGCCCCTTGCTTTCAGCGCCATCATAGAAACCAGGCCAATACATCCGGCACCCATAACAACTGCCCTCTGTCCAAGATGTGCATCACCCTGAATAGCCGCATGGAATCCAACAGCTAAAGGCTCAATCAAAGCGCCTTCCAGTGTACTTACATTATCAGGTAATTTAAAACAAAGATCAGCTTCATGGGCAACATATTCCTGAAATACTCCATCTACCGGAGGTGTCGCAAAAAATACCACATCCGGACACAAATTATAACGTCCTGTTTTACAGAATTCACAATGACCACAGGTTTTTCCCGGCTCCAGAGCCACTCTGTCTCCAACCTTTAAATTCTTTACATTTTCACCAACTTCAACAACTGTTCCTCCTGGTTCATGTCCCAGCACAAATGGAGGCTCTACAACATAATCTCCAATTGCTCCTGTCTCATAGTAATGCAGATCGCTTCCACAAATTCCTACATATTCCAGCTTTACTAATACCTCGTTCTCTTTCACTTTAGGAATATCACGTTCTTCAAATCCCATCTTTCCAATTCCCAACATAACTGCAACTTTCATTTTTCCTTCCATTTTTTTATCCTCCTTTTAATTATTCTTTATTTAACACTTTATTAATTAGTTTTATTATGTTTTTTATTTTATATTTTTTCTTCGCTATTGTCAATATCATCACCATAATAAAACATCATTTCATCAATATATTCAAAAAAACATATTTCATTTTGATAAAATTGCACAAAAAAGGAGACTTCATTTCTGAAATCTCCTAAATAAACATTCTCTATGGCTTTATATATCTTTCACAAAATTTTCAATTACTTCCAATGCTGCTCCCAGTGCTGCTGCCTCAAGCTTATATCTACAGCTATCTACAAATCGCTCATCGTCTGTAAATGTATTCCGCCCCGATACTTTCCTCCATATATCTGGCATATAGGATTCTGCATAACTTCCTACATAACCTCCAAGAATAATATTACAGTCCAGAACCATATGGATATTATTTAATGCTACAGCCAGAAAGTTTGTATAAATATCCCATATTTCTTCCACTCTTTGATCTTTTTTTTCTAACAGTTCAAAGAATTTTTCCAGCTTTCCATCTGTCAGGTCTGACAAATTTAATGCACTGCAATAGGCATCCAGACAACCTCTTTTCCCGCAGTAGCATATCTTTCCATCCGGAACTAATGTCATATGTCCTACTTCTCCTGTACGGAAATGATCTCCCTGAACAAGTCTGTCACTGTCAAAAACAGCTCCTCCAACCGTATTGCTCAAAGAAAGATAAAAGAAGCGTTCCTTTTCCTCCAAACAGGTTCCTTCCGCATAAGCTCCTGCATTTGCATCGTTCAAAAAAATGCATGGATAATCAAAAAAACAACTCACAGAATCAAAAGACACCATTCTTACATCAAGAATATGAGAGTAGGTAATCAATTCCCTGTCCAGGTCCACGATTCCCGGAAAAGAAATACCAACGCCCAAAATCTTATTACGGTCAACATCGCTTTCGTCCAGAAATTTTTCCATCTCCTCATTGACTCTTTGATAGTACCCTTCTTCATGTATATATGGAAGAAAAATTCGCACATATTTTAAAATTTTACCTGTAAGATTTGTAAGTACAAAACTTACATGGTTTTTTGTAATATCCAGCCCAACCGCCTGCTTTACATTGACTGCCGCAGTTAACGCTTTTGCACGTCTCCCCCCGGTGGAATGCAATTCTCCGCTTTCCTCAATAACCCCCTTCTCAATCAGCTCCTTTGTAATCTGCGTTACTGTAGGAAGGCTCATTTTCATGTTATAAGAAATATCCGGATTAGAAACCGTTCCGTGTTTACAAATATACCGAAAAACACGGTTTCTATTATTTTTCTTTACTTCCATGTTTGTTGCCTGCTTTATTCCCATATCACACCACCCCATACTTTATTAAAGTGTTTTCTTTAGTATAGCATCTCCTTTTCTGAAAATCAACTTTTCCATTTTTTCCGCTAATCCGCATATAAAGAAATGACATTTTACCTATATTCCAGATAATCAATAAACCTCTTCATCGCAAGAGAAAACGTTTTCTTATCTCTCAACGCAAGTCCTATCTTTCGATATGCAGGAACAGCAAGTTCTTTTGCAACAATTTTATATGGAACACGTTTCAAAATCAATTCTGGGAGAATGGCAATGCCAAGTCCACTTTCTACCATGGACATAATGGCATAGTCATCCCATGTTGTAAAATGTATCCGTGGGGAAAGACCATTTTTCTCAAAGATTTCAGATACCTCTGCTTTTGCTCCCTTTTCAAGAAGCATAAATGGTTCATTGCATAAGCTTTTTGCAAAAAGATAACAGTACAATTTTGCCGCTATATCCAGATATTCTCTTCTTTTTTTCTCCTGCACCCGTTGACTATATAAAGAAATTTAGTTATAATTTTGTTATAAAGAAAAGGAGGTGCAGGATATGCCAACCATTCGTTCCAGTGCTGATCTACGGAACAGATACAATGAAATTTCCACATTTTGTCATAATTATTCCGAACCGGTATTCATCACCAAAAATGGGAAAGGTGATCTTGCAGTCATGAGCATCGAAGCCTATGAAAATCTGGTCGGTAAGTTTGAGTTATACGGGCTTATCCAGGAAGGTCTTACCGATATTGCAGAAGGTAAAACCCGCCCGTTTTCCGAAGCCATGTCTGATATACGGAGCCGCTGAAAAAGGTGAATTATCACATTCACATTACACAAACAGCGGAACGGGATATGATAAGTTTTGCCGATTCTATTGAATTTACACTCAAAAACCCAGAAGCCGCTGACCATCTGCTGGATACTGCAGAGGAAAAGATCAATGCCCTTTCCCAGTTTCCGCAGAAATTCCCATTGGTCGATGACCGCATCCTTTCTTCCTGGGGGATTCGTTTTACCATCGCGAATAACTATCTCGCTTTTTACCGCATTTCAGAAACAGAGAAACAGGTAACTGTTGTCCGTTTTTTGTATGCCAAAAGTAACTGGGCATCCATCCTGAAAACAGGATTCCCATTACAATAAGACAAAATAAAAATCTCTGTCGGTCATGACAGAGAGCCTTTAGATGAATACGAAAAAAGCCCTGAAATACTGGCTTTTCCGGGAATTTCTTCCCGTATTTCCAGTATTTCAGGGCTTTGCATAGATTTTTTGATAAAAATTTGCTTATTTGCCTGCCATCTGAGCTGCAACTTCTGCTGCAAAATCTTCTTCCTTCTTCTCGATTCCTTCTCCGGTCTCGAAACGAACAAAGCCTTTGATTGTGATCTTAGCGCCGTTCTCTTTTGCAACCTGCTCTACGTATTTAGCAACGGACTGTTTTCCATCCTCTGCTTTAACATAGGTCTGGTCAAGAAGGCAGATCTCTTTCAGTTCTTTCTTAATACGTCCTTCGATCATTCCTTTGATAACCTTCTCAGGTTTCTGGGACTCTTTCGGATCGTTCATGATCTGAGCCATAAGGATTTCTCTCTCATGTGCAAGGTAATCAGTGCTTACTTCGCTGTCGCTTGTGTACTGAGGTTTCAGAGCTGCAATCTGCATTGCAACGTTCTTAGCCATCTCTTTTACAGCATCGTTTACAACGTCTGTCTCAACGTCAACAAGAACGCCGATCTTTCCGCCCATATGTGTGTAGGAAGCAACAAAACCGTTCTCCTCTTTTACCTGAGCAAATCTTCTGATGTTCATATTCTCGCCGATTACTGCGATCTGAGCTGCAAGAGCTTCTTTTACAGTCTGCTCGCTGCTCAGTGCCCATGGCTCTGCAAGGAAAGCATCGATGTCTGCTGCTGTAGTTGTAAGTGCCTGTGCAGCAACGTCTGCAACGTAATTCTGGAATTTCTCATTCTTTGCTACGAAGTCAGTTTCTGCGTTAACCTCAACAACAACTGCGCTCTTAGCATCCTCTGCAACAACAGTCTTGCAAAGACCCTCTGCTGCTACACGGCTTGCTTTCTTCTGAGCAGTTGCAAGTCCTTTTTCACGAAGGAACTCTACTGCTTTATCCATATCGCCTTCTGTAGCTGTAAGAGCTTTCTTACAGTCCATCATTCCGGCGCCGGTCAGTTCTCTTAATTCTTTTACCTGTGCTGCTGTAATAGCCATCTCTATTTCCTCCTGAATAATTTAATATACTAAAATTACTCTTCTACTGTCTCAGCGAACTCCTCGGACTCAGCCTCGATCTCGCCGTCAGCCTCTGCTGTACCCTGGTTAGCCTCGATAACAGCGTCTGCCATCTTGGAAACGATCAGTTTTACAGCACGGATAGCGTCGTCGTTACCCGGGATTACATAATCAAGTTCTTCCGGATCGCAGTTTGTATCACAGATACCGATCAGCGGAATACCTAATGTATGAGCTTCCTGTACGCAGATTCTCTCTTTTTTCGGGTCAACGATGAAGATAGCGTCCGGAAGACGTTTCATCTCTTTGATACCGCCAAGGTTTTTCTGCAGTTTGGTAAGCTCTTTTCTTAACTCAATAACTTCTTTCTTAGGAAGCACGTCAAATGTTCCGTCAGCCTCCATAGCCTCGATCTCTTTCAGTCTTGCGATACGGCTCTGGATTGTCTTGAAGTTTGTAAGCATACCGCCAAGCCATCTCTCGTTTACATAGAACTGTCCGCAGCGCTCTGCCTCAACTTTGATAGCGTCCTGAGCCTGTTTCTTTGTTCCAACGAAAAGGATGTTTCCGCCGTTTGCTACGATGTCAGCGATTGCATTGTATGCATCGTCAACCATACCTACAGACTGCTGAAGGTCGATGATGTAGATACCATTTCTCTCTGTGTAGATGTACGGAGCCATTTTAGGGTTCCATCTTCTTGTCTGATGTCCGAAATGAACACCTGCTTCCAAAAGCTGTTTCATTGAAATAACGCTCATGTTTTTTCTCCTTTTTGGTTAATTTCTTCCGCGCAGATCATTTTCTATCAGGACCCGCCGTCACACCGTATGGGCACCATCCATCGGAATCTCCACGCGTGTTTATTTTGCAACTTCTGAATTATAGCATAAGAAAACCCTCCATGTAAAGAGGGTTTTCATTGTTTTTTCCTGTATTTTCACCGTATTTTCAACATTTTGAGGTTTTTTTATCTGAAGATCTGCCCGCTTCCTTTAATTTCCGGATTTCTTCCTCTGTAAGAGGACGGCATTCTCCCTTTTTCAGATCCTCCGGAAGCATAAGAGGTCCCATGGAAATCCGTTTCAGATAAATCACAGGTTTGCCTACCGCCTCCATCATCCTTTTTACCTGATGAAACTTTCCCTCGCTGATGGTAAGAAGAAGTTCTGTATACACCTCTGGAAGATTTTCCGGACGTACATGACGCAGGGATCCTGATCCTGAAACCTCTTCTTTTTCCAGGAGTTTCACCTTTGCCGGAAGGGTCTGGCGCTTTTCTCCGATATCAATGCCCTTCTCCAGTTTTTCTTTATCCTCTACTGTCACCTGACCTTCTGCTCTGACAAAATAGGTCTTTTCTACATGACGGGCAGGAGAAAGAAGTTCATGAGCCAGCGCCCCGTCATCTGTAATCAGAAGAAGTCCTTCTGTATCCTTATCCAGACGCCCTGCCGGAAACAGGCCTTTTCTGGTGGAGGGGACCAGTTCCATTACTGTTCTGTCCCGCTTATCCTCTGTTGCCGATACGTATCCCGCCGGCTTATGTAAAAGATAATACACATACTCCGGTTCTCTGGCAATTTCTTCTCCCTTAAAAAGAACCCTGTCCTGTGGTCCAACTTTCTGTTCCGGTTTTTTCACTGCCTGTCCGTTGATCTCCACCAGCCCCTTCTGGATATATTTTTTCACTTCACTTCTTGTACCTTTTCCTGCATCCGCAAGAAACTTGTCAAGCCGTACTGTTTTAGTCATCTGTGTTTTCTTCTCCTCCGGATTTTATAATAATAGATGTAGGACCGTCTGCACCGCCGATCACAGATACTTTTTCCTCCTCTGATTCTTTTCTTTTTTCCGTTTCATCTGCCGTTTCTTTTCCTTTTTGAACAAAATCAGGAAGTTTATCCTTTAATAGCTGTACATAAAACTCATATCCCTGTTCTGTCTGTAAGATCACGCTGATGTCCTCTTCACATTCCAGCCATGAATAAAATCCGCCGACAGGAACCGCAGCTTCTTTTAATTTCTGCAGTTCTTCCGTTTTTTCATATACTGCTGTTTTTTCTTTTTCCTTTCCATAATATTGGATCGTTGCTTTTTTTATGGAAACATCATCCAGAGTAACAGGATACCCGGTTTCTTTCAAAACGGACAGAGTATTTTTATATTCCGGCAGAACATTTATCGTACTGTATGCATACTCCTTTCGGTTCTCTTCTCCCGGAACCAGCGATCTGACATTTATCGCTCCCGGAAGGCTGTAGTTTAACTGGATACTGCAGCAGGGAACGCCTGTAAAACTCTCTGCCCCTGCATCCCCAATGTCTTTTTTCAAAGCCTCTAAAAGTTCTGTCCATTTTTCTTTCTGCTCCTGGAAGATCATATATCCCCGTCCATCGGCAGCATTAAAATACACTTCATCCAGATATTCCACGCCAAGATCCAGCATATCCATAACTGTATCCTTCAGATTTTCTTCCTCATGCAGACATTTGATCAGTTCCTGACATTCAGCTGCATTAATACGGTAATTACGATATATTTTCTTTCCGGATTTTAATTTATACATAACTCCGGTTTTAACTACTATATCACTGTTTCCGCTCTCTAAAACACGGTCTCCTTTTTCGTATTTCTTTCCTCTTTCTTTCTGTTTTTCAGCTATGCTGCAAAAAACATCATAAGTTTTATCGCCAATTTCTTTTTTACCGGGACGGCTGTACTCTCTCAGATCCCAGTCAGAAGAATCGCCTCCCACCCGATAGATTCCGTCCTCTATTTCTTTTACATATGTTCCCATATTGTTAGAAAACATATTCATATCCACACTGACTGCTGCCAGTTTTTCCTTCGGCGGCACATAAGAATCATAATGCAGCAGGTCTGTTTCATATACCATTGCACAGGCTGCAACAATCAGTCCTGCTGCCAGAAGCTGGATCTTCTTTTTGAAAAAACAATGGAAATCCATCTGGTATGCCGTTTCCATAAACCCATGTGAAAGCACTGTTCCAAGGATCAGACCAAAAATCCACCAGAATGTCTTCATACTGCTTATAGGAATCAGATAAAAAATATATCCGGCGCCCAGTCCGCAGGGAATCACTGCCAAAAGCTTTACGATTAAGGAAGCTGTCCTGTAAACCATAGGTGTTCCTGCGGACTCGGAAGGTCTCTTCAGATAAGCAAAATAAGATAATAATGCAAAAACAGCTGTCAATAAAAAGAGAACCAGGAACTCTCCCATGCCCTCTCCTTTTCCATAAGCTGCAGCAAACTGACCTGCAATCCCTGCCGGAGAAGCATATTCTCTCAGAAAACGGATCAGTCCATAAGACTGTCCCATATAATATGTTTCATAGAATCCGTATCTGTAGCCTTCCAAAAGCAGACTCAGTCCTGGTCCATAGCAGTAAAGCATCCCCAGACAAAAGATTCCCATAAGAAGATTTCCCGTAATACATAAAGTCAGTACCACGCTGAAGTAAATCATTAAATAAATGACCAGATGAAGGACAAGCAATGTCAATGCCGCCCCCATAAGCTTCAAACTGAAAAATCCTCTTGCAGCCCCGATACAGATTGCAAGAAATACCATGATCACATACGGCACCAGATAATACACAAGCCCTGTATAGATCCGATTCCAGAACATTCGCGAACGCTTTACCGGAAGACTGTGGTAAAAATCTGTCTGCCTTTTGGAATACAGATAGATAAAGCCATTGATCCCGTTTAAAACTGCTGCCAGTACATCTACGAGTCCTCCTGTAAGAAGAAAACCATCTTTCCACAGATTTTCATAAAGAAATTCCATCTGTTCCGGTGTATAACTGCTTCCTCTCCAGTTGCCTATCAGCATCAGACTGACCACAGGAAATGCCAGAAGAAATCCCAGGGTAAGAAATGCCGGAATCCATCCTTTTCCCTTAGATACTGTCTTTACATATTTAGAAGAACAGATTTTTGATTTCATATCCTGCCACCTCCGTTTCACTGATAAAAATTTCTTCAAGCGTAAGAGGAAGGATCTCACAGAACAAAGGATTTTTTGCCTGGATCCGTTCCATGATCGCAGATCTGGTTCCTCGGGCTGTGATCAGAAGCAAAGAGCCCTGATGTTCCATTTTCAGAATATTCAGCTCTTTTTGAAGCTGCCGCTCCTGTGCCTTATCGGAAAGCACGCATTGAATCTTATGGATATGGAATTTCATATCCTCCAGATCTCTGGACAGCAGAATCCCTCCTTTATAAAGAAGCCCCACATGATCGCAGATATCTTCCAGTTCCCGAAGATTATGAGATGCAATCACCGGGGTAAACTCCCTGCTCATAATCTCCGCAGCGAAAAGACTTTTCACTCCCTGGCGCATCACAGGATCCAATCCGTCAAATGTCTCATCACAAAGAAGATATTTTGTTCCTGCACTGACTCCCAGAAGTACGTTCAGCTGCTTTCTCATCCCTTTGGAAAAACTGCTGATCCTTTTCTTTTCATCCAGACCAAACTGATGCAGAAACTTAAAAAATCTCTGAACATCAAATCGTGGATAATAATACCTGTAAAAATTCGCCATATCACCCGGTGTATAATCAGACGGAAAATAACTGTCATCTGATATATAAAACAAAAATGATTTTGCCTTTTCGTCATCATATACCGGAATCCCGTCAATCCCGATTTCTCCCTCATCAGGCTTCATCACCCCTGCGATCATGCGCAAAAGAGTACTTTTGCCTGCGCCGTTGCTTCCTACCAGTCCAAAAACTTCCCTTTCACCAATTTCCAGAGAAACCTTATCTACGGCTTTCACAGCGCCAAACGCTTTAGTGCAGTCCTTAATCTCAATCATGATTCCCCTCCTCATAGCATTGGTCTACCACAGTTACCAGTTCCTCTCTGGAAATTCCTATCTCCTGACCTCTATGAACCGTCTGAATCAGTTCTTTGCGGTAATCCCCCCGTTTTTTTTCCTGTATGATCCTTGTATCTGCCACAAAATTCCCCTTCCCCTTTATGGAATAAATCAATCCTTCCTGTTCTAGTTCTGCATATGCACGCTGAATCGTATTTGGGTTAATAGAAAGATCCATAGCAAGCTGACGAACAGAGGGAAGGCGGCTCCCGGAGGGCAAAGCCTCCTGGTAGATCAATATACGAAAACGTTCTGTCACCTGCTCATAAATTGGTCTGCGATCCTGATGATCCAAAATAATGATGGTCTTCTCCTCCCTTCGGACTTTGATAAATCCATGTGTATTAACTGTATTAATACACTCATGTTATCATACCAGACATCTGTCTACAAGAAGAGTTTTCTTAAATCTTTATAAACTAAAAAGAACCCTTAAAACAAGCTTTTCTCATTGCCTGTTTTAAGGACTCTTTTTTATATCATTCTCGTTTTAGATGCATTTCTTTTTAAATGCCGGACTCCCACAGTAAATACCACCAAAAGTACTGCTTCCATTGTCAGAACAACCATCACATAGTTTTCTTCCGGTATACGAACAAGCAGTTCCGGCATTACAAGAGACCAGATATTTGCGCCCATGTGGAGCAGCACACTGGACCACAAACTTCCTGTAATCTCCAGAAAATATGCAAATACAATACCAAGGATTCCTGCATAAACTGCCTGTACCAGATTCATATGATATATTCCAAAAAAAAATCCGGAAATCACAGCTGCCGCTGCCATTTTCATATGATCCCGAAGACGCAGATAGATCAGCCAGCGAAATACCATCTCTTCTGCCACCGGCGCTATGATCCCCATCCAGAAGATCAGCATAAAAAAGCTTTTTCCACTCATGATCTGTTCCATATTTTCCTGATACGCCTGAACATTCAGGATATTCTGAAGCATAGCCACCAGAATATTAGCAAACACAGAACAGGCCGCCCCCAAAAGAAGCAGCAGCAAAACAGTCCCCGGCTCCAGCTTCCGTCCCGGTTTTTCCGGTATAAGACCGCCCATCACTCTTGCATTTCTGTCTTTTTTATAAAAGTATATGCACGGGATCATGGTGATCAACGCTGCTGCCCCTGTGAGAAATACTGTATAGGAAGCAAAATCTTCCACTGTACCGCCCATCCCATATAAGATCACAGCTAAGGCTGTATTGGCTATAATCTGGCTTATCAGAAAATGGATCCCGCAGGGATATGCTGCCCTCCACACCTGCCTCAAAAGACTCTGTTTATGCAGAGGGCTTAAGAGAAAAAATCAAGCACTTCCTGCGCAGAATCTGCAATTTTTAAGGGGTTTGCATTTTTCAGTTCTTCTTCTGAACCATATCCATAAGAGACTGCCAGACACTGAAGTCCAGCTTTACGTGCGCCAAAAACATCATGCTCCTTGTCTCCTACCATAACCACCTGATCCCGGTGATCTGCCATATGAAGCCTGTCAAGCGCTTCTTCGATCACATCAGCCTTGCTTGTCCGTCCTCCGTTCATCTCGCTTCCTACGATTTCATGAAAATATTTTGTAAGATCAAAATGATCCAGCACTTTTTTTACAAAACGCTCTGGTTTGGAAGAAGCCACTGCCAGGATATATCCTTTTCCTCTCAGCTTATCCAGCATATCCTCCACACCCGGATATACCTCATTCTCAAATATTCCGATATCTGTATATCGTTCTCTGTAATACTCAACCGCCTTGACCGCTGTTTCCTCATCCAGTCCTGCATATTTCATGAACTGCTGAAGCAGAGGCGGACCTACAAATACTTCAAGTTTTTTAAGATCCGGCTCCGGCTGCCCCAGTTTTTCCAATGCATACTGCACAGATTTGGTTATTCCCTCGCCTGATTCTGTCAGGGTTCCATCCAGATCAAATAAAATCACTTTATACATAAATTCCTCCAGTGTGTATGAATCAAAAATTTCTGCTTACCAGAAACAGTATATCATGATTTATTTTTTTCGTCTATGAGAATTCCATGTACATGATCTCCATAATCCAGGACTGCCAGCTCCGTAACTACTTTCTCCGCCAAAGGATCCTGTTGACCTTTTTGTACTGGAACAATACAATCTCCCTGCCATTCCCATCTGATATCTTTTCCATTTATTTTTAAATACAGGATCTGCACTTCCCGGTTTCCCCGAATCCTCAGACATGGATTTCTGTCTGTTTCGCCTTTCCAGCATAGCAGTTTTGGAGCCTCTTCTGACTTCCAGAACTTTGTTTTTTCTTTTTCGGTATTCTTTATTTCAGTTGGAAGAGCAGACGGTTCAGAAGATGTCGGAGAGGGAACTGCTGTAACCGCAGGCAAAGGTGATGGAGAGAGTTCCGGCGTCAAAGATGGCGAAGGTACCGCTGTAGGTATATTGTTTATGACAGTTTCCCAGGTGTTTTGCGCTTCTCCGCCAGACCAGAATGTTTCCTGAGAAATACCGGCATTTCCTGATGCTTCATTTTCCGGCGCATAAACGTTCCCTGTATTTTCCTGAACCGGATACGAGACTCCTCCTGTCTCTCCCCCCTCTTCCTCCTGTGGTTCCGCATCTTCCCAGATTTCTTCCTGCGGTTCCTCTTGAACTCCCGGATTTCCTGCCGCTTCATCCCAGTCCCAGGGAAGCTCTGTATTTTCTCCTGTTCCCATCTCTACCTGAAAGCCCCCAAGCTGCTGATCTGCTGACATAGCCGATATATTCCCGGAATACATCAGCAGCACGATCATAAGGATTGCATTCCCGAATTTTTTATTCATAATCTCCCTCCGTATATTTCTTTAAATACTGGTTCCATATCCTAAAATTCCGTCCTCTCTGTTTCAGCTTTTCCTTTTTTCTTTTTCTCTTGAATTTTTCATATAGATCCAGGCTCTCCTCTCCCCTTCCCTGTCTTGCCAGGAACAGACCATAAGCGGCATATTCCTCTTCCTTTGCACTTCTTTCTTTTGTAAGCTGTCTGTAATACCCTTCAGCCTTTACCGGATTTCCCTGAAGCTCGCTGTTTTCTGCCAGCAGATATAAAAGCCTGATCTGCTGATCCGGTCTGTCATATAGATATAGTAAACTCCGGCCATGTTCCTCCACATGACTGAATACTATTTCTCTGACATTTTTTCCTCCTGATTGAAAGTCCATTGTCCCATACAGGGAGATTACAGAAGAAACAGCTGTTTCAAAAGAAACCAATGGTTTCTGTACACCCATATAAATACGGAAGCAAAAAACAGCAGTCATGATCCCACACATGATCAAAGCAAGGCCACGCCATCGTTTCAAAGATAAAGGCTGAAGTTTTTTCAGTCCGTCTATGGCATTTTCTGCATTTTTCCATCTTTTTTCCGGTTGTGTACGGCAGCATTTCCAGATAAAAAATCCCAGATAGGGATATTGAAAAAAGCATTGAAAACGTCTTTTTCCGCAAAGGCTCACCAGTGTTTTTCCCAATGCGAAAATATCACTGGTCTCTTTTATGACCCCCTGATACTGTTCCGGCGCTGCATACCCCTTTGTTCCATAGCACAGGATTTTCTGCCTGTCATACCCCAGTACAGCACTTCCAAAATCAATCAGATACAAGGTTCCATTATCTGTCAGCATCAGATTTTCCGGCTTCAGATCTCCATAATAAACAGCCGGTTTTCTGGAATGAAGATAGGACAAGATATCCAGGATCCTTCGTCCCATGGAAATGATTTCTTCTGCCGAAAATATCCTTCCTTCTTCCAGATACTGTCTCAGGGATTTTCCCTGAATATATTCCATCACCAGGAAACATCTGTCTTTCTGCTCTGTATAATCGATCATCCGAGGCAGCGACGGATGATCCAGAAGGCGCAGGAACCCAGCCTCTTTTTTTCTTTCCAAAGGCAGTTCTTTTACTGCCCGGTAAATGCCCAGATCGATGTCCCTGGCAAGATACAGTGTTCCCTGTCCGCCTTTGCCGATCCGGTCTACAATACAGTATCGTCCTTTTAAAATGATTCCGATCAGTTCGATACGAATCGCTCCCCTCGTCTTTCTATATACAGAAAAGTCATGTCAGTCAACGTAAACACTCTCAGACGGATCCTGCATATTGGTTTCTTTTTCAAAAATGGAAAACTGCCGGAAGAACCCCGGCAAAAAGATAAGATTTCTGTTCCTTATTATAGCACAGATTGTTCTGAACAATTATAAACTTTTCATAAAAACAAAAAGACCCCTTATCTGACAGGAAATATTACTTCCTGTCAGATAAAGGATCCGGAGCATCCATACTCTGAAAAACAGATTTTCTGATATATTTTACATTCTGTCCGGAGCGGAGAATCCAAGAAGATCAATGCTGGTTTCCAGAATGCTTCTGGTTACGCTGAGAAGCTTCAGGAAAGATTCCTTCTGCGCCTGATCTTCCTCACTTAAAATCTTTGTTTCATGATAGAAGCTGTTAAATGCATTGGACACCTCATAAATGTAAGCGCAGATCTTATGAGGAGCTTTTTCTTCAAATGCGTTTTCCACAGTTGCCCCAAACTTCGTCAGTTCCAGCATAAGGTTCTTCTGGCTGTCATTTACTGCCGGAAGAAGCCGGATTCCCTCAAGGTTTCCGCCTTCTTCTGCATAACGGTTCAGGATAGACTTGATGCGGACAATCGTATAAAGGATATACGGACCTGTATTTCCCTCAAAAGAAGTAAACCGGTCGATATCAAACACATAATCCTTGGTAGCCTGATTGGAAAGGTCACCATATTTGATTGCGGAAAGACCTACGATCTCAGCGGTCTCTGCAGCGTCTTTGTCCTTCACGCTTCTGTTTTCCACGATTTTGCGGTACATTTCCTCATCAATATCCGCGATCAGGCGCTCCAGTCTCATGACGCCGCCTTCTCTTGTTTTAAATGGCTTGCCGTCTTTTCCGTTCATGGTACCGAAGCCCAGGAAGGAAAGTCTGGTATCTTCTTTTACAAGTCCGGTTTTTCTTGCGCAGCGGAATACCTGGATAAAATGAAGTTCCTGGCGTTTGTCTACCACATAAAGGATCTCGTCCGGCTCATAAAGCTTCATACGCTCTACAATGGTCGCAAGGTCTGTTGTGGTATAAAGAGAAGCGCCGTCGGATTTCAGAAGCATACACGGAGGAATCTCCTTGGTGTCTGTTTCCTCTTTTACGTCTACTACCAACGCGCCCTGATCTTCATAGGCAAAGCCCTGATCCTTCATAGCCTGCACCATATCCGGAATATAAGGCTGTGCATCTGATTCCTTTTTCCAGAGGTCAAAGGACACGTTCAGGTTGTCATAATTTCTCTTAAGGTCTGTTACGGAAACCTGCATGATATGGTTCCAGAGAGCCATGTATCCCGGCTTGCCCTGCTGAAGAAGATGCGTTGCCTCCAGCGCCTCGTTACGGTAATCCTCGTCCTCCTTGGATTTTCCGCTGGCACAGGGGTAGATTTCTTCCAGTTCACCAATGGTAAACGGAGCTTCCTCCGGGTACTCTCCCTGATAGCTGTCGTCAAAATATACCAGCTCCGGCTTGCGGTGCTTCAGCTCTGTAATGATCAGACCCATCTGAAGTCCCCAGTCTCCAAGATGAACGTCGCCGATCACCTTATGTCCCACAAAACGGCCGATCCTTTTGATGCTCTCTCCAATGATGGCAGAACGGAGATGGCCTACATGAAGGGGCTTCGCCACATTTGGTCCGCCGTAATCAATGATGATCGTCTTCGGTGTTTCCGCCTGTGTCACGGAGAATTTGGGATCCTCTGCCATTTTTTTCAGATAATCTGCAAGAAACTCTTCTTTTACTTTCAGATTGATAAAGCCCGGCTTTACCACTTCTGCCATAGAAAACACCTGGCTGTCCTTTAAATATTCCACTACATCATCTGCGATCATAAACGGAGCTTTTTTGTAAGCCTTGGCTCCTGCCATAGCTCCGTTGCACTGGAATTCACAGAGATCCGGTCTGTTTGATACCGTTACTTTTCCATACTCCGGATCATATCCGGCTTTTTCAAAAGCGGAGGAAAGCTCCTCTGCCATAATTTCCATCAGTTTCTTCATGTCTTATGACTCCTCGTACTTATTCTTTTTTATACAGTGACTTTTTTGGAACATGCCACTGCAAGGGCGCCATGGCCGATATGGCAGGCAACGCTTAAGGAAAGAGGATCCATATGGATCTCCAGCTCCGGGAACATCTCCTGAACCTCTTTTTTGAATTCCTCTGCCTCTTCCCGGTTTCCGGTATAAGCCATCTGCAGGCACATTTCTCCCTTTTTCGCATATTCTGCAAAGCGGGTATCCATATCTTCCTTCATAGCTTTGAGCATCACCCGTTTGGCCTGCTTCTTGCCTCTTACTTTAGAATAAGCGTCCAGCTTATCCCCCTGGATCTGAAGTACCGGCTTCAGATTCAGAACTGTGCCGATAGCTGCTGCCGCAGGAGTGATCCTGCCGCCTTTTTTCAGATATTTCAGAGTCTCTAAAGTAATGTAAATGCTGGATTCCAGTTTTTCCGCCTCCAGGATCTCACGGATCTCTGCGGCATTTTTTCCTGCCTTTACCAATGCAAGGGCATCCAGGACAGACTGTCTCTGTGTCACTGAGATCCTCTGGTTGTCAACTACCTGTACCTTTCCGTCGTAGTCTCTGGCAAGCCCCATGGCAGTTTCACAGGAAGCGCTGAGACCGCTGGACATGGGAATATGAACAATCTCGTCATACTCTTTCAGAAGGTTGTCCCACATTCCGCATACTTCTCCCGGGCTGGGCTGTGAAGTAGAAATCGTTTCATCCTTCTGCAGCCGCTCATAAAACTCTTCCTGAGAAAGAGTGATCCCTTCCAGATACATCACTTCATTAATATAAAAGGGCATGGGCAGGACAAAAACACCAAGACCGCGTCCCTCATCCTGCGTGATACCGCTGTTGCTGTCTGTGACAATTGCAATTTTCCTCATACTGCATTCTCCTTTTTCTTTTCTCCTGAAAAATACATGCTGTGTACAGTGTAACACATTTTCTGCCGTATCACAATAAAAAGAAAAAAAGCCCCAAGAGAAAAAAACAGGGATTTTATACAAAAAATAATATTTTCCGCCTGGACTGCTGTTTTTGGAAGCGCCAGGAACCATCGTAGATTTTCTGCTGCGGCAGAGAACCGGTCGGACCAGAACGCAAAATCCGACCATCTGGAAGGGATCCAGTCTCCCGGAATCCGGATGGTATTCCACAGGATCATCCCGCCCGTTCCGGCAAGAAGCAGCAATGCGCCTGTCCAGATCCAGTAATCCCACTGCCGGGAAGAATATTTCTTTTGCTCCTTCCGGGCAGTTTTCCATAAAAACCCTCCCGCTGCCGCCGGAAAAAGCAGCAGCGCCGTCAGAGCTGTCCCCCGTAAAAAACCACCTTCCACGGCTGTTCCGGAAAGTCCGTAACCCATAAGAAGCTGTTCCGGCGTCTTTCCCATTTCAGAATCTCTTTTTTTTACAAACACTCTGTTATATGTATCCGTCGAGTGTTCCGAAGAGATCAGAAACAACCTCTGTTTCCATGGAATCACCCTTCTCACCTGATATCCCTTTCCACGAAAGCGTAACCATCTGCCTTCCGCTTCTTCTGTCCCAAACAGCTTCACTGCAGAGACACGGTCAAGGACGCAGCCCTCTCTGTCCTGAAAAAGAAGTCCTCCCAGTCTCCAGTCATAAAGAGACGCATCGCCGGTAATTTCACCTGTCATTACCACAGTGCTTCTTCCATATTCCGGTTCTTCCAGTGTTTCCATTCCTCCTTCCCGAAAAAAACAGATTCCCATATCCTGTTCTGTTTTTTCCATGCTTTTCAGGATATCCTCCGCCTGATTTCCATCAGGGAAGAAATCGGATAAAAACACGGTCACAGAAGGTTCCGTCCGGATCTGGCAGTAACAAAACACAGCCGCGCCATAAAAAATCAACGCAAGAACTCCCGGCAGCAGACGTTTCCGCCAGTCCTTCAGAAACGCCCTGCTCTTCCCGCTCATGACTGCTGCAGCCTTACCCGGCTGCCATCCTGTATTTCTCTGTCTGCTTCTGTGATCACCTTCTGGCTGCTGGAAAGAGTTCCCTCCGCAAGCGCCGCCGTAGTCTGATTTTTTTCTTTTACCTGTACGGAAACCTTTCGTGCCACCTGCACCTCCCCCAGAATCGAATCCACGGTATCCACAACAAATACATACTCCTGACCTTCCTGCCCGTACAGGGCTGTAAGAGGCACGCAGCAGCTATAGGGTCCATTTGACTGTTCTACTGTAAATTCCACACTTTCCCCTACAGAAAGACCGCTTTCCGGCACTGCCACAGTCATAAGGAAGGTTCCCGGCTCCGCCTCATCCTCCTGAACCGCCTGTACTACGGCATTCTCCACCACTGTTTTACTGACGCCCTCCAGTTTCACAGCTGCTCCCACAGAAACATATTCCATATCCTCTCTGGTGATCCGTCCGGTCATACTCAGTTCTCCGGTAAGCTCATAAACCACTGCCGCAGCCTCCTGAGACGTCTGTCCTCCTGTCTGGGCAGAAACAGTTTTCATTACTCCTTCCGAAGGAGAAAACACCTCGCCTTTCTTGTCCAGAAGCGCATTCAGCTCTCCCAGCTCCTCATTGCGTCTTTCCAGCTGTGTCTGAAGCGTTTCCTCTGTACTGTCCTGAACCTGGGGGATCGCTGCATCCTGTTTTGCACGGTCTGCTTCCTTTACTTCCCGGTTTCGGTTCATGATTACCTGATTCAGAGCTTCCGTTTTTGCCCGTACGTCATCCATCAGAGCCTGCTCCTGCTGTCTGTCCGCCTCGGAATTTCCCTGTGTGCCGTCTGTAAGGTCGTTTCCCTGTCCGTCTGTGCCGTCTCCGAAATCCGCCTCTCCGTTTTCCAGTTCCTGCTGCCGGGCAGCTTCCTCCGCCGCCCGTCTGGCTCTGTATTCGTTTAATCTCTGCTGCGCAATATTCACTTCGTTCTGAGCATTGGAAATATTGATGTTTCCATTGTCCACGGCGGCATCCAGATCCTCCTGGGCTCTTTTTGTTTCATTTTGTTTTTTCTTGTCATTAATCTCCTTCTGACTCCGGATATCGCTGATCTTCAGCGAAAGCTCCTGGATCTCATCCTGTTTTTTCTGTATACTGTCCTGAATACTGCTTTCCAGAACCGTCAGGATCGCCTGCTCTTTTTTTATCGCCTCTCCCGGTTTCACATAAACCTGTGCGATCTTCAGACCTTCCGGAACAAAAACTGCAGTCTCTCTGGTACCCTCTATTTTTCCGGTTCCGGAAACATTGTGACTGATGATCTGATTCTGAGGTGCAGAGACATGAATCTTTGCCACGCTGACAGAATCTGCCGCTCTTGAAAAAAAAGTAAAGACCAGCATTGCTGCAAAAAATATTCCAAACCATTTCAGTATTTTTTTTCGTTTCATTTTTCCTACTCCTTCACTGCTGTTGATACAATTCCCTGTTCCAGATAATCCTGTCCCGCCAGAAATACCAGTACAGCCGGAAGAAGCGCCAGCATAGAAGCCGCAAATGCTCTGCCTGCCTGTTCTGTACCGATGTTGGGAAGGTACAGGGAAAGAGGCCATTTTTCTTTTGTTTTCAAAAAAGCCATCGGCTGTTCGATAAGATTCCAGTATTCCAGAAATCCAAGAACAAGCGCCGAGATCATTCCCGGAGATCCAAGAGGAATCCCGATGCTGAAAAAAATCTTCCATTCTCCCGCTCCGTCGATCCTTGCGGAATCCATCACCGCTTCCGGAAGCCCCTGAAAAAAACGATACATCAAAAATACCGGAAAGGTGGAAAAAACAGCAGGAAGGACGATTCCTGTCAGCGTATCCAGAAGTCCCGTCTGATCCAGTACCAGATAATTACTGAGCATCATTACCTGAAAAGGCATCATCATCAAAGCGATATATATGGTAAACAGAAGCTTTTTTCCCGGGAATCGGAATCTGGCAAAGCCCCATGCCGCAGGGGTTCCTACAAGGATCTGCCCGATAAGGGTCAGAGCTGTGATCTTTACAGAATTCCAGAACATGACAAAAAATTCCGGCGAATCCAGCAATAATTCCACATAGTGAGAAAACGTGGGATACAGAGGCATCAGTTTCCATGAGGCAAATCCTTCCCCGTTTCCCAGAACAGGAACAAGAAGCCGGGACAGCTCCATATTTCCCATCATAGATCCGCATACCAGAAACAAAACCGGAAATACTGCCGCCGCTGCCATAAGAAACACCAGCGCCGTCATAAATTTTTTCATCATATGTCATCGCTCCCTTCCCAGGCTTTTTGAAGAAGCAGGATCAGCAAAAGTATCACACTGCCTGTTGCCACTGCCGCCGCTGCCATTTTATCCAGAGACAGATCCCGGTACCAGTTATTAAAAAGATGCTGCAGAAGATACATGCTGTCCTGGGGATAGTCTCCTGCCACCAGCCAGGCTTCCCGGAATACCTTAAAACCGTTCAGTAAAGACAGTACCACAATGGTAAAAAGGGATGGCAGAAGATTTGGCAGGGTAATTTTAATAAAACACTTCCATTCTCCCGCTCCGTCTACTCTGGCTGCTTCATACAGGGCTGTGGGGATCGCTCCCAGTCCTGCCACCCACAAAACGATATCATATCCCAGATTTCTCCAGATATAACTGACTACCAGCACAAAAAAAGAAGCGTCTGTGTTCATCCAGTCCGGCCCCTGAAAAGCCATCAGGTCCAGAAAATGATTCAAAAGCCCCTGACTGTGAAAAAGAACTTTCCACAAAAGCACCACGGATGCCACCGGAATCGCCATGGGAAGAAGAAACATACTTTTCAGAATATGCATACTTTTTTTTCTTCTGGTAAGCAGCACCGCGATCAAAAGAGACAACGCCACCAGCGCCGGGATACAGGTGCAGAAAAATTTCAGCGTATTGGCAGCCGCCAGACGGAACGCCTGGTTTTCAAAAACTGTCCGGTAATTTTTCAGCCCGGTAAACTCGCCGCTGACCGCGCTGAAAAAGGATCTGCGGATCACATCCCCATAAGGGATCACCCAGAACAGCCCCACGCCCAGAAAGCTGGGCAGCAGAAATAAAAAGCCTGTATATTCTCTTTTCTTTGTTTTTTTATGTATGGTCACAGTTCACACTCTCCTGTTATTTTAAAATCAGTGTATCAGCCCAGTCTTAAAAAAATCTCTAAAACAAATTAGAGATTTTTTACAGAAAGCTTTTTTAAAATATGATATGATAGCATAAAAATGCAGTGGGATTTCTGCAGGGAAAGAGAAAAATAATACGAGGTATCCATATGAATATTTTAATGATTGAAGATGACAAAGAATTATGTGCAGCAGTCTCTTTTCGACTGGAACAGGAGGGATTTTCTGTGACTGCCTGTCACGACGGAGAAGAAGGCCTTTATTATATGCAGGAATCTCCCTTTGATCTGGTGATCCTGGACCGTATGCTTCCCCATATGAATGGAATAGAGGTATTAAAGGAAGCCCGGACCCGTCAGATCAGGACGCCGGTGCTGATGCTTACCGCTCTGGGCGAGCTTGACGACCGGCTGACGGGACTGAACGGAGGCGCTGATGATTATATGGTCAAGCCCTTTGCTTTTGAGGAGCTGCTGGCAAGGATCCGGTGCCTGCTGCGGCGTCCGGCGGTTTATCAGGATTCCGTGAAATCCCTTTCTCTGGGCGACGTTTCTTTTGTCCCGGAAACAAGAACCCTGTCCAGTCACGAAAAAACATGTACCCTGTCCAGCCGGGAAGGAGAGCTTATGGAGGTATTCCTTCGGAATCCCGGTCAGACTCTTCCCAGACGGCTTCTGCTTTCCCGGGTATGGGGACTGGAGGCAGATGTGGAAGACGGAAATCTGGACAATTACATTCATTTTCTCCGGCGCAGGCTAAAAACTGTAGAAAGCACACTGCAGATCCGAACCGTCCGCGGAGTTGGATACCAGCTTGAGGTCTTTCAGTAAATCAAATGACAAAAAGGAATCGCAGAACTTCTGTCCGCGATTCCTTTTTTTTACTTACTCAGCCAGATAAAGATTTACCTGCTGGATGGCTCCCTTAGCAGCCTCCTCAAGGCTGATCTCCCCATTCAGGTATCTGGTTCCGTTTTCTGCTATGGCATTCAGGATGATCTCATTTCCCCTGGAAGGTGTGGTAAGCGTTTTTCCAAGCTCCTGAATTTCCTTTGTGGTCTCTTCGTCAGCCCGGACAATATCCATTTCCACATACTCACCGGTACTCGCATTGCCGCTTCCTGAAGTACCCAGGCATCCCTGGTCGTCTCCTGCCGCCCAGTATTCTTCGCTGTCATAGACGGCTTCGTTTACAGGAAATCCGCTGTTTCTTCCAATCCCCTGTCCTTCCTTTGTAAACAGAAATTCCACCAGTTTTTCAGCAGCCTCCTTCTGTTCTGCTTTGGCGCTGATTCCCACTGTCTGAACCGGAATAAAACAGTTCTGCGCCTGTCCGTTCCATAAGCTGTGGGTGATTTCTCCCATTTTCTGCTCCAGACTGTACATATTTGCAAGATCCTCCGGGGAAGCCAGCCTGCCTGCAGCCATCTTCACATATCCTCCCAGGAGAGACATTACAGAGCCGCTGACATTACTCAAAAGGGGAAGTTCGCTGAGGCTGTAAACATATCCTCCTGCCGTTTCTTTAATATAATCCATACTTTCTTTTCCTGCGGCATAGATCCGTCCTGCCTGCTCCAGATATTCCTGCACTGCCGCTTCATCAAGAGAGCCGTCCTCCTTCTGCCATGCAGGGGCATTTACATCTGCAAAGGCTCTTAAAAATCCTTCCGGCCCTACTCCCATAAGAGAAACAGGCATGTTCATTTCTGTGTATTCATCCTGGTAGCTTTCCAGAATATCCGCCATGGAAACAATGTCCCCGGCTTTTTCCACATCCTCTTTGTTTCCCTGGATCATGGGAATACTGAATCTTAAAGGCATTACATACTGGCTTCCGTCTTCCTCCCTGTATGGTTCCCTGATATTATCCAGAATTCCCTCTTCCTTTTCTGCCTGGTCCAGAATACTGCTGATATCTGCAAGCATTCCCTTTTCTATATAAGTATCCTCCGGAATGCCGTCCAGAATCATAACGTCCGGTCCGTTTCCTGCCATGATCTCTGTGTTCAGGTTTTTCAGGGCGTCTGTGGTTGTCATTCCATCTTCTCCTGTCATGCCAACTTCCAGACTCAGGTAAATATCAGGATATTTTTTCTGGAAAACGGCCGCCACCTGACGAATATAGGAATTGTCCAAAAGGGAATATACAGTCAGTTCCGTATCAGGCTCTGCCGGTGTATCCGGGGAGTAAGTATATTTCAGAACCCTTCCCATATGCCCCATATCTGCAGCGCCATCCTGAACTGCCACATAGAAGTTCCCGTCCTGATCCCGGTTCATGGCTACAAGAGAAATATCCGGGGAAGAAAGACTGTTCAGATTTCCGTCAATCACCTCTTCCACTACGCTTCCCTTAAAGGAATAACGGTAAACACCTCCGTCCTCTGCATAAAAAAGACTGTCCTCCTCATCGCCTTTTGAAAATACAAGAGGATAAGAAGAGGTGCTGGTAAGCTCAAGGTTACTTTCATCTTCTGTAAGCTGCTCTGTCAGGGCCGCCGCATCCTCCAGAGGCTCTCCTGTTTCCAGATCATAATAATGAATTGTGGAATTGGTGACAGCCACCAGATAATTCCCTATTGGAGCAAAACAGGAAACAACGCTTCCTTCCTCATATTTTCTGATCACGCTTCCGTCAAGAGGGTTGATCTCCACAATGGCAGTTGCAAAATCATTGATAATAAGATTTCCCTTATCGGTAAAACGGGCTTCCGAAACATAGCCGCTTGCAAGGATCTGAGAAAGCTCCAGTTCCTTTACGCTTCCGTCCGGCGCCAGGTAATAATACTTATGCTCCTCTGTTTCTCCTGAAGCGTCATACGCGGATACAAAAATCTCGCTCTTTGCCCCCAGCTTCGGATAAGAAAGACCATATTTTGATGTATCTACCTTCAAAGCCTCTGAAAGGTTCACAGCCTCCTTCCAGGACTTTCCTCCGTCAGAGGAATCAGAATAAAAAACTCCATCTCCTTTATAATAGCAGATTCTTAAGGTTCCATCCTCCAGAAGAGTCATGTCCTGAATGTCTCCACAGTCCTCTGGAAGCACTACGTCTTCCTCCAGATAACGGCCCATTGTTTTTTCTTCTTTTTGTGTATCCTCTGTGTCTGTATTTTCTTTTTTTGTATTATCTGCCTTTTCCGTATTTCCGCATCCGGCAAGTCCCGGCGTCAAGGCAAGAACCATGGCGGCTGTAAGCGCCGTCCCCTGTTTCCATCTATGATGTCTGGCCATAATTACATTTCCTCCATTTATCTTTATTTTCTCACAGGATAACAGCCCATTCTCAAAAGAACCTCTAAAAATCATTCTGACAGATATAAATTTTCATTTGGATTTTTAGAGGCTCTTTCCAGAAAATTATGATATGATATTATTAACTTTCCATAAAGGAGGATTTTATGTTTCGCAGGCTTCACATACATATGACTCTTTTTTCCACCCTTATCACAGGAATCATACTGTCTCTTATGGCGGCTGCCTGTCTTCTGATCACCGAAAGCAATATACGTCAGAACCATTATACCATATTCACCAACAATGCCTATTCCTGTATTTCTTATCTGGAAAGCCAGAACGTACTGTCTCACCGCTGGATACAGCAGGCACAGAATAATTATCATATACAGATGCAGATTCTTGACGGACAGCATCCTCTGTTTTTTGACCGGCTTCACGAAAACACTGACCTTCAGAATGTATTTTCTCTGGCAAAAGAAGAATCAAAGGAAAACCACGGACTGGATCTGACTTCCTCCGGAAACGCCCAGGCTCTTTCCAAGGTGGCTATGTTCCAGATTCCCGGCTATTACGCCTGCACCGCCCGTATTCCCAAAAAACAGGGCTCTCTTCATGCTGTTTTCCTTTATTCCCAAAAGGAGCAGTCCTCTCAAATCCTGAGAATGCGTCTTCTTTTTCTCTGTGCTGTCCTGTCGGCAATTTTTGCCCTTGCTGTATTTTCCTGGTTTTTTACTCAAAAAATGATTCTGCCTCTGGAAAAAAGCCGGAAGGAACAGAATGCATTTATTGCCGCGGCATCCCATGAGCTGCGTTCGCCTCTCGCAGTGATCCAGAGCAGCCTGTCTGCCATCCCACATGCGCCAAAGGAACGGGCAGACCAGTTTATCTCCATCAGTCTGGATGAATGCCGGCGTATGTCCCGACTGATCCAGGATATGCTTTCTCTTTCCAGATCGGATAATCACACTTGGGTGCTGAACGCCGCGCCCTGCGAGGTGGATACGCTTCTTCTGGAAACCTTTGAAAAATATCAGCAGCCTGCCCGTGAAAAATGCAAAAAACTTCGGATCGATCTCCCGGAGGATCCTCTTCCACTCTGCATCTGTGATCTGGAAAAGATCAGTCAGATCCTGACCATCCTGATCGACAATGCATTAAGCTATGTACCGGAAGGAGGAATCATCTGTCTTCAGGCAAAAAAAGAACCGGGAGCCATTGCCATTTCTGTTTCTGACAACGGTCCCGGTATTCCCGATTCCGAAAAGGATTCTGTTTTTCAGCGTTTTTACCGCTCAGATGCCTCTCGAAATGACAAACAGCATTTCGGTCTTGGCCTTTGTATTGCAAAAGAAATCGCTCTTCTGCATCAGGGCAGTCTGAAGGTTCTGGATACTCCCGGCGGAGGAGCTACTTTTGTCCTGAAGCTTCCCCTGTCAAAAAACTGAATGGGATTTTTCCATGCTGTTTTTTATTCGCTTCTCAGTGCATCAATAGGATTCAGGTTGGCTGCTTTCACCGAAGGCAGCAGCCCGAAAATCACGCCGATCACAGTCGAAAACAGCACGGATCCAATAATCGCCGGAACGCTGATCGCCGTAGGCGCGCCGGAAACCTGCGATACCACTCTGGATAAAATGATGCCCAGCACTACTCCGATGATTCCGCCGATACTTGTCAGCATAGAGGCTTCTGTAAGGAACTGATAGAGGATCACCTTTTTTCTGGCGCCGATGGCTTTTTTCAGTCCGATCTCGCTGGTTCTCTCCGTTACCGATACCAGCATGATGTTCATAACGCCGATACCTCCTACAAGAAGGGAAATGCTGGCAATCCACAACAGCTGCTGATTGGTGCTTTCGCTGAGATTCTGCAGGTTTTTCACACGTTCCATTACGTCGTCTGCTTTATATTTGAATTTGGAATCCTCGCTGATACCCTGATTCAGAATCTTGGCGGCGCTGTTTCCTGCAGAACTCATATTGTCTGTGGAGTCCGCTTTGATCACTACATTCTCCGGTTCATCAAACTGAAATGCAATGGGCCAGCACCTGTTTGGTATCATCACCGTACCGATCACTGTCTGGTAATATTCATAGTATTCATTGATACTGCTGATATTTGGCTGATAGCTGTCGCCCTGCTGAACGACTCCTACCACTACAAAAGGATCGTCACCAATCTCTATGGTCTTTCCCAGCGGATCTTCCCCGGAAAACAGATTCTCTGCCGCATTGTTGTCGATCAGCGCTACCTTGTTCAGATTTTCATAATCTTTCTGAATAAATCCACGTCCTGACTGTACCATATAACCACAGGTATCCAGGTAATTTTTATCAATACCGTAAACGGTTCCTCCCTGGAGCGATGTGTTCTGATAGTACACATTGCTGTATGTATTAGTATAGAAAAAGGTAGCGTTTTCTACATGATCCATCTCTCTTACCTCTTCCTTCTGTTCATTGGAAAGAAGAGGCGGATTTCCACTGTTGCTCATTCCAAACATTGGATCATAACCACTGTCACCATCATAAAGACTGATGGTGACTGTATTATTTCCTGCTCCGATCAGATCCTCTTTGATCTGCTCGCTGGTTCCTTTGATGGTAGATACGATAGCAATGATCGAGGCGATTCCGATAATGATACCCAGCATGGTCAGAAAGGAGCGCATTTTATGCGACCAGATTCCCTGAATGGATATTCTTATATTTTCAAGCATAAACTCCCACCTTTCTAGTATCCATATAATTCTTCAAGAGTACCTTCCTTTGTCCTGATTCCCTCTTTTATGGATTTTCCATAAGGAAAGGCAATCTTATCCTCACGGGTGATCCCAGCTTTGACCAGAACAGAGGATCCTCCATTTACATTGCCGCCTATTGTAAGAAACTGCTTTTTCAGGACTCCATTTTCATCCATATAAACATAGTATTTACCATTTTCTGACCGTACAAAGGCCTTGTCCAGAACGATCACTCCTGAATTTTCACTGGTTCTCTTAAGGGTAATACTAAGCCAGTCATCCTCGGATACTTCCACATCCTTATCCAAAATCGTTGCACTGTAAGTATAATAGGAAACATTTGGATTTCCATTTCCCATAAAACTGTTTGATGAACCCGGGTAAGAAGAAACATCCACCACTTCAGCTTCAAAAGTACCACTGGAACCGGAACAGTTCAGGATTGTTCCTTCCTCTACCTGATCCAACATCAGTTCACTTACCGTACCTTTTACATAATAGCCATCCTTACTCTTTACTGTCATAAAAGAATTTCCCTCAGAAATACCTGTAAGAGGATCGCCCACTTTTGCAACCACACCGTCGATCTTGCTGTAGATCACTTCTTTGCTTACTTTTTTCTCCAGTTTTGTGATCGCGATCTCACTTTCCCGGATATCAAGCTTCAGACTTTCAATCTTATTTTTCTGATTGGCAATGGCCTCGTCTCTGCTGATCGTTGTACCTGGATCCCCTCCGTCGACGCCTCCGTCATCGGGAATCTCCGGGTCTTCATCATAACGTGAAGCTCCCTCTAAAGTATATTCCATCTCTGCAGTCTCTTCCACCATGTTCTCCAGAAGACTTCCATCGATCAGGTAATATCCGGTACAGGACAGCTTTCGGTCAGAAAAGTCTGCAATGGTATCATTCTGATGAAATTCCAGCTGATACCAATAACCGTTTACTCCAGGCTCTTTTGTTCCGTCAGCTCGGAAACCTGCCATCTTATTTAGAAATGCACCTGTAGCAATGACTTTTCCCTTTGCGGAACTGCACAAAAATATAAATGGATCCTCTTCTGTTCCGGTTCCTGCAAAGGGAACGGTTTCTCCGTCCAGTTTCTGATAAAATTCCGGTTCTCCATCTGTGATATCGGTTTCTGCATCATTTGGTTCCGGATCTATGATCTCTATATTATCAGAAACGTCATCTGAAAATTCTTCATCCGGGGTTTCAGGTGGGGTAATCGAAGGAGTAACCGAAGGCGTAACTGAAGGATCTGCCGGTGGTGTTTCCTGACTTCCGCTTCCATCTCCAAAGTCGATCAGTACATCATCTCCTGAACCACTCTGGTCTTCAGGCGATATCTGTCCGCTCCCTGCAGATGTACCATCCTGCGGTTCTGAGGTTCCGGAAGAAAAGTCCCCCTCTGAGCTCTGTCCGGAGGAAGTCTCTTCTTCTGTAAACAGTTCATCTTGTACAGACAACACCTCTGCAGACGCCAGGATCGGATATACTGCCGCTGCCAGATAACTGCCTTTTACATTACTGTACACAGAAGCCATTTCATCATCTGTAGATAAAACACTGCTTTCGATTCCATCATCTCCCGGGAGCCCCGGCAGTTCAGAGTCTTCTTCCACGATAGGACCTCCATTTTGAAGACTGTGAAGCCTGTTTATTGCTTTCTCAAGATCCTGCTCCTGTTTTTGCTTTTTCAGCTTTGCAATGTTCAGTTCCATCTGCACCAGAGTCATATCAAAGGATACCAGTTTATCTCCTTTTTGTACGGCATCTCCTTTTTGTACAAAAAGATCCTGAACGATCATATCCTTGTCTACAGTCACATTCTGAGTAACATTTGTCACGATATTTCCATCTAAGGTTGTATCATCCATATAATAATCAGAAGCAATGCTGTCAACACTGACTACTGTGACCGTTTCTTTATTATTTTTCTTAAAATAAACTGCCGCTCCTGCCACGCTTCCTGCTGCCAGTACTGTAACCAGTACTCCTATGATTATCTTTTTGGCATTTTTCATGGTTTCACCTCTTTTTCCTGAAGCACCCCATCACGGATTGTTACCACACGTTTGGCATGAGCCGCGATATCCGGATCATGAGTGATCATCAGGACCGTCACACCTTCGTCATTCAGCTTCTGAAAAAGCTCCATGACCTGTGCGCCTGATTTACTGTCCAAAGCTCCGGTAGGCTCATCTGCAAGAAGAAGCTTCGGATTGTTTACAATTGCCCTGGCAATCGCCACACGCTGCATCTGACCACCGGAAAGCTGATTTGGTCTGAAATCCACCCGGTCGGAAAGCCCCACTCGATCCAGCGCCTTTATGGCTCTGGCTCTTCTTTCTTTTTTCGGGACTTTTGCATAGTTTAAAGGCATTTCCACATTTGCCAGTGCTGTCTGCCTGGGCAGAAGATGGAAACTCTGAAATACAAATCCGATCTTTGTAAGACGTATATCCGACATGGTATTCTCAGAACAGGAACGTATATCCTGTCCATCCAGGATAAAATCTCCCTTCGTTGCCTGATCCAGACATCCGATAATGTTCATAAGAGTGGTCTTTCCGGAACCGGAAGGTCCCATGATCGCCACATACTCTCCTTCTTCCATTGAAAAGTTTACATCCTTCAGAACCGGGACATTCATCTTTCCCTGCTGATAGTCCTTATAAATTCCCTTCAATTCAAGAATCATTCTATTTCCTCCATGTCTCCCTCTGCAGGTGTCAGAAACTCGTCTTCCGGAATTGCCTCATCCTGGAATTCGTCCATCATAACAGCATCTGCAGCTGCTCCGCTTATATCCTCCGGCACTATATCAGCCTCGTCGATCATAGTTCCGTCTTCAACAGCCTCATCATAGACCATTCCATCTTCCGGCATTCCTTCATCATCTATCGGAAACTCCTCTTCCAGAAGTTCCTGATCTGCTCCTTCTGCAGGATCCATATCTACCGTTCCCGGATCTGCTATGATCTCGCTGCTTACGGTAGTCTTCATTCCTTCTGTCAGAAGTTCCGAAGGATATGCAATACAGTCTTTTTTTGTCAGACCGTCTGCAATCTCATATTCCCCAAGATTTTCATCATATTGCCCAAGGACCACACTTCTCTTTTCCAGACGTTTATTTTCATCCGCAGCCCAGACATAAGGAGAGTTTGTATCAGCATCCATAATATAGAATTCACTGAGCCAGATTCCTTCTTTCTTTTCTTCCTGCCCTTCATCCATTTCAATATATACATGCTGTCCAAGCATCAGACCGTCTGACTGTTCCAGTTCCACATAAAACGGGTATGTAGTAGAGGAAGTCTGGGAATCACCGCTGGCATCCATCATTCCAAAGGAATACATACTGTCACTTTGAGAGTTCGCACTTTCCCTGTCTACAGAGCCCATGGTACCTCTCCATATCTGATCTTCATCTACACGGGAGCGAACGATCACCGGCTGCCCTTCAATGATACTGTTTGCATTCATCTCATTGACAGTTCCTTTGATGCGATACGCGCCTGTACTGAGGATTGTAATAAACGCATTTTTCCCGCTGCCGGAACTGCTGTCATCAGAATAGCTGAAGTCATCTCCCATATCCAGTCCGTCACCACTCTCATCATCTGTTACAAGTTTGGATGTATCAATTTTCTGGATCACGCCGTCTATGCTGCTCCTTACCTCGGTATTTCCCATGGTATTTTCAAGCTTTGTAATCTCCGCCTGCTTGCTCTTCTGACTGTACTCATTTTTTTTCAGGTTCATCTTGTTTGTTTCAATTTCTATGGTGTAAGAAAGCTGCTCGTCCTTCCCTGCCTGCTTCTTTTCTTTTTCCAGAGTCGCAATCTGACTCTGAAGGCTGGACGCTTCATTTCTCAGACGGTCAAACTCCAGCTTTGCTTCATCCAGATCTTCCTGAATACTGCTCAGGTCATACTGGAACAGCAGCTGTCCCTGCTTCACCTCTTCCCCGGTCTTCACTTTTACTTCTTTTACTCTGCGCCCGCTTTCCAGTTCTACTTCAACGGTTTCCTGAGGCTCCACTACACCTGCATAACGGTTGGATACACCAGCTACCGTTCCCATGATCTCATTGATCTCTGTAACATATGCCGTTTCACCGCTTTCTTCTTCATGTCCGAAAACTCCCATTTTCCAACAGACACCGCCTGCAGCTCCACCAATGATCAAGATCCCCAAAAGGATCAAAATTCGTTTTTTCATGATAATATGCCTGCCTCTCTGTAAATATAGGACTATTTGATCTTTTTTATCATAGCAGATTATACTTCAAAAGAAAAGTCCTGTGGAAAATCACCTGGCTTTTCACAATTTTTTCACAGTAAAATACTATCAGATATCCCTTTCTGCCCCGTATTTTTGACTTTTCTCACATATTCTGGTAAAATGAGAAAGAATATTTTGGAAAGGAAAGAAACTTATGAAGATCGTAAAAGGTCTGGCCCCACTTCTTCTGCTTATCTTTGCCGTATCTATGATCATCGGCTGTTCCCACTCAGAAAAAGCAGATGTCGAGGGAGTCATCACAAATGAACTGGATCTCCTGAAGAATCTGGATTCTGATACTGTTCAGAAATACATCTCCTATAAAGAGCTGTTTCCGGATGCCACAGAAAAAACTGAACTTTCCAGAGAAGTGGAAGAAGTTTTTTCTCTCTTTTTTCAGGATTTCGACTACAGAATCCTGCGAATCAAGGTCGACAAGGACAAAAAAGAAGCATCTGCCAGTCTGAAGCTTACTACTATTGACGCAAAGGCTCTTGCAAAGGATTACACAATTTCCCATTTAGAGGATGCGATCCTGAACGCAGCAGACTCTGCTTCTCCAAATACAGAAGAACAATCAGACTCAATGGAGGATCGTTATCTGATCCTGAATGAGCTGCTGAAAGATCATACATACAAAACTGTAGAAACCGACTGTACTCTTACTCTGCAGAATAACGGTACAGACAATGAGGATTGGGAGATCAGACGCTCCCATGATCTGGAAAACAGTCTTGTCGGCGGTCTTATCACTTATCTCAGCGACAGTGATCTCCTGACACCGGAGGAAACGCTGACCGTCTATTTAAATACCCTAAAAACAATGGATCAGGATCAGATGAGTAATTATCTTGGACTGGAAAGTCTGTTAACTACCTCTGATACAGCAAAAAATTCCATAGCATCCGCTCTCGTAGAACAAATGCACAAAAATTTCGACTTTAAAATCACCGACTCCGATGTAGAAAGCTACCATGCAGTCATCCAGACAGAGATCACGACCTTTGACAGTGATGCGATCCTGAAAGCTTATCAGAAAGAACTGGATGAATATCTTGCCTCTCCGGAAGCTGTCATCGACGGTGCCCAGAAGCGCTATAACCATTCTCTGGAACTGCTTCTGCGCAATATAGAAAAAAATACCGGGACGCTTACCCATCCGGCTGTTTTTGTACTGACTAACGACGGAGTTTCCTGGAAACTTCAGGATGACGGTCATTCCATTGGAGCAGGAATATTCGGTAACCTCAGTGTTACTCCTGTTGCAGAAGAATCCGCAGAAGAATCATGATTCAGGTTTTTCCGTCCTTCATAAAAATCCCCTTTCCTCAGGAATACAATTTCCTGTGAAAGGGGATTTTTTTATCATTTTATTCTTCTGTTTCTTCTTCTGTAAGTTCCAGTCCCAGTTCTTCCAGCTGTACACTGCTTGCCTGGCTCGGAGACTGTGTCATCAGACAGGATGCATCCTTTACCTTCGGGAAAGCAATGACATCACGGATACTGTCAACCTTTGCCATAAGCATCACCAGACGGTCAAGACCGTATGCCAGTCCTGCATGAGGCGGTACTCCGTATTTAAACGCATTCAGAAGGAAGCCGAACTGCTCATAAGCAGATTCCTCAGTGAATCCAAGCATCTGGAACATTTTTTCCTGGATGTCGTTCTGATGGATTCTGACACTTCCTCCGCCAATCTCATTTCCGTTCAGAACAATATCGTACGCTTTTGCACGAACTTTACCCGGATCTGTATCCAGAAGAGGAAGATCCTCTTCCATAGGCATGGTAAACGGATGATGCATTGCGGTAAAGCGGTTTTCTTCCTCATTCCACTCAAGAAGCGGGAATTCTGTTACCCATACAAAGCGGTATTCATTTTTGTCCAGAAGTTCCATCTGTTTGGCAAGTTCTACACGGAGAGCGCCCAGAACATCATAAACCACCTTATTCTTATCAGCTGCAAAAAGAAGCAGGTCTCCCGGCTTACCTTCCATAGCCTGTACAAGAGCATCCATTTCCTCATCTTTCATAAATTTTGCAAAAGAAGATTTTCTTGTTCCGTCTTCTGCAATGGCAATATATGCAAGACCTTTTGCCCCATAACCTTTTGCAAATTCTACCAGCTTATCGATCTTCTTTCTCGGCATAGAACCCTGTCCCTCTGCATTAATACCACGGACAGTTCCGCCTGCCTCAAGAGCGCCCTTAAACACTGCAAACTCGCAGTCCTTTACAACCTCGCTGACGTCATGGAGCTCCATTCCAAAACGCATATCCGGCTTGTCAGAACCAAAACGGTCCATAGCCTCCTGCCATGTGATACGCTGGATCGGAAGCTGTACGTCCAAACCAAGTACTTCTTTAAATACATAGGCAAGATATCTTTCATTTACATCAATGACGTCATCCACGTCCACAAAGGACAGCTCCATATCGATCTGTGTAAACTCCGGCTGACGGTCTGCACGAAGATCCTCATCACGGAAGCAGCGTGCGATCTGGATATAACGATCATAGCCGGAGCACATAAGAAGCTGTTTATAAAGCTGAGGCGACTGTGGAAGTCCATAGAAGCTTCCCGGATGTACTCTGGAAGGAACCAGATAATCTCTTGCGCCCTCCGGTGTTGTCTTTCCAAGGATCGGAGTCTCAACCTCAAGGAAGCCTTCCTCTGCAAAGAACTTTCTTGTAAGCATGGCAACCTTGCTTTTCAGCATCAGGTTTCTCTGAAGATCCGGTCTTCTCAGATCCAGATAACGATATTTCAGACGGATCTCGTCTTTTGTCTTGCTGTTTTCTTCAATGGGGAACGGCGGAACCTCTGATTCAGCCAGAACACGAAGCTCATTTGCACGAAGCTCGATCTCGCCGGTGACAAGATTTTCGTTTACTGCGCCGCCTCTCTTTTCCACGATACCGGTAACTGCGATCACAAATTCACTTCTCAGCTTTCCGGCTTTCTCAAAACCTTCTTCATCAATGCTTCCGTTTTCAAAAATCACCTGCATGATACCGGAACGGTCTCTTAAATCTACAAACACGATACCGCCTTTGTTTCTGGCTTTCTGAACCCATCCCATCAGCGTTACCTTATTTCCTGTCATCTCATTTGTCACTTCCGCACAGCGGCAGGTTCTGTGCAGTCCCTTCATACTTTCTGCCATGGTATTTACTCCTTTTTATAGTTTATCCCGGAAAAACTCAACAAACTCGGTATATCCCTCGCCCATCATCTGTTCTTTCTGGAATTTCTTATTTTTCTTCATAATAGAAAGATTTACCTGAACTCCATTTCTTCTTTCTTCTTCCGCCTGTTTCAGAATGGTAAGAAGTTTGTCTGCAGGCATATTCTTTTCGATCAGATATGCTTTTTTGGCATTGCTTCCCGGAACTTCATATCCTCTTTCCAGAAGCAGCATGACAATACGTTCAAAACCAATGGAAAATCCGCAGGCAGAAGTATTCTGGCCTGTAAATTTCCCGATCATCTCGTCATAACGTCCGCCGCCGCCTACGCTTCCTCCAAACTCATCCATTGCGATCTCGAAGATCGGGCCTGTATAATAGGACATGCCGCGAACCAGTGTCGGATCAAAGGAGATCTTAAAGTCTGCGCTCTTTACGGCATCCACAGAAGAAATGATGGTTTCCAGATCCTCTGCCACCTTCGGATCAAGAACGTCCTTCAGTTTTTCTTTACAGTAACGGACGCCCTCAATATCTGATGTGATCTCACGGAACATGCCAAGATAAGTATCAATGCTTTCCTTTGCAAATCCTTCTTTTTCCAATTCTGCTGCCACACCTTCCAGACCGATCTTATCCATCTTATCCAGAATGATAAATACAGTATCAAAGCTTTCTGTGGGGAAACCGCTGTACTGAGCCATTGCCTTCAGAATCTTTCTGTCATTGATACGGATAGTAAAGTTGTGGAAATCCAGCTTGCCCAGAAGAGTGGTTGTCGCCAGTACCAGTTCAATCTCTGCAAGATAGGTAGGTTCTCCCAGAATATCAATATCGCACTGCATAAACTGACGGAAACGGCCTCTCTGAGGACGATCTGCCCTCCATACATTTCCCATCTGCAAAGCCTTAAAAGGAGCCGGAAGCTCGTTTGCATTGTTTGAATAATATCTGGAAAGAGGAACTGTCAGATCATAGCGGAGACCGGAATCTACCAGATCCGCTTCCTCCTGTGCACTTTCCAGTTTCAGTTTTTCTCCTCTTTTGAGGATCTTAAAAATCAGCTTTTCGTTTTCTCCGCCCTGCTTGCTGCTGAGGTTTTCAATATGCTCCACACAGGGAGTTTCAATAGAAGAAAATCCGAACTTTCCGTAAGTTTCACGGATCATGTTCATCACATAATTACGGATTTCCATTTCTTTTGGTAAAATGTCTTTCATACCGGTTACCGGTTTTTTCTTTAATGCCATGTCTGCCTCCTGTTTATTTTTTATGTATCACTCTTTGAAATGCAAGAAAAACTTCCATATCAAAGTTTTTGATCTCGTCGATCATAAGCTCCACCACTGTAGCCACATCAAAAGCCGTACGATAAGGTCTGTCTGAGCTCAGCGCCGCAAATACATCACATACTCTTAAGATTCTTCCCCCAATGGGGATCTGATCTCCTGCCAGATTATGCGGATATCCTGTTCCATCATAATTTTCATGATGATACAGAATACTTTCCAGAACAAAATCCGAATATCCCTGTCCTTTCAGCTCCTCGTATCCCAGTGTGGAGTGCATACGGACGTATTTCAGCTCCTCGATCAAAAGAGGATCTTTCTCACGTCCATTGATATATTCTGTCAGCCTCAGCTTTCCGATATCATGAAGCATACCGGCAATTGCCAGTTCATAACAGACTGTTTCTTCCAGCCCCATCTCCGAAGCCACTTCATAAGCAAGATTGCTGACCACGATCCCGTGATCCAGCTCGGCCGACAGATCAAAGTCCAGTATCCTGTCTGATGTTTTCAGCACTTCTGCCGCACTCAACCTGTACACCTCCTACTATAACCATTTCTGGATTCCTGCCCGTTTTCTTTCGATCATTTCATCAATGCGGGCAATATAATTGGATACATCCTTAACATTTTCTACACGTTCGATCCTTTTTCCATGGTCAAAAACCAGTTTGGAGGATCCGCCTGCTCCAAGTGCAATGATCGGCTGTTTTTCTTCCATAATCAGTATATTGTAAATCCCCGCTTTGTCAACCTCTGCATAACCTACATTTTCAAAATTACCCTTCATATTTTTCTGGCGATACAGATAATAAGGACTCATCCCCATTTCATAAGCTGTTTTCATGGTCAAATCCATGATCTCCTGATTATTCTCAAAAGTCATTTCCTGATACTGATCCTTAAACATGTTCAGTCTGGCCGCACGCTTAACTGCAAGAGAATGTACAGTCAGGCTGTCCGGCGCCAGTGCTCTTACTTCCTCTAAAGTATGAGCCACTTTTTCTTTATCCTCACCGGGAAGTCCTACGATCAGGTCCATATTGATGTTGTCAAAGCCACACTCTCTGGCAAGAGCAAAAGCATTTTTTGTCTCTTCCACAGTATGACGTCTTCCAATGATATCCAGGGTTTCCTGATTCATAGTCTGAGGATTTACCGAAATCCTGGTCACCGGATATTTCCGGATCATTTGAAGCTTTTCCTTTGTAATACTGTCCGGACGTCCGGCCTCTATGGTAAATTCCGCCAGATCCGTGCAGTCGAAATGTTCCGTCAGGGCATCCAGAAGCCGTTTCAGCTGCTCCGGTTCCAGCGTAGTAGGCGTACCGCCCCCGATATAGACCGTATCCAGCTTTCTTCCTTTTTCTTTCATGATCCGGGACACTGCCTCAATTTCCTTACACAGCGCATCCAGATAAAGATCCACCTTATTTTTCCACTGCTTCAGAGGATATGAACTGAAGGAACAGTAAAGACAGATACTTGGACAAAAGGGTATGCCCACATAAAGACTGTATCCGTTTTCGTAATCAATATCCTTTAACAATTCTCTTTCTCTGTTTGCAATGGCAATGGCAAGCGCTGTCTTTTCCGGGCTGACCAGATAGCGTTCTCTCATTTCCTGTGCAGCCTCGGAATTTTTCATTCCGGATTCAATCATTGCCATGGCAAGCTTTGCCGGACGAATCCCTGTAAGGTTTCCCCAGGGAAGCGTCCTTTCCGTCAGCTTTACCAGAAGCCGATAAAGTACCTGTTTAATGATATCCTTCTGTTCTTTTCGAAGTTCATGGACCTTTTCCTTATCAGCAGTTTCTTCTTTACAGGAAAGAAGGGCATCCGAAGACTGCCCCTTTATCATCTCTCCACTTGTTACACCTGTGTGTTCCTCACTGCAGTAATGGATCAGGAAACTCTGTCCCTGTACTTCCACCCGAAATGCAAGATCCGCCTGTGTTTCCTCCTCTTCTTTTTCATAAGAAACACTGATCTCCGCCTCTGGATAAAAAGCCCGGATCAATTCATAAATATCATGTTCAAAGTCTCTGTTTTCAAACAGAATTCTGATCTTATACAAATGGATTATACCTCTTTTCATAACCAATGGTCGTGGACATATCATGTCCCGGAAAAACTTCTGTCTGTTCAGGAAGATTGTCTGTCAGTCTGTGAAGGCTCTGAACGATCTGGGCTGTACTTCCGCCCGGGAAGTCCGTTCTTCCTACAGAACCATAAAACAGCGTATCTCCGCTGAAAAGAATTCCTTCTTCTTCCAGGTAATAACAGCAGCTTCCCTCCGTATGTCCCGGGGTATGGAGCATCTGGACAGAAAATCCTGCCGCCTCAAAAACCTGAAGATCGGTAAGAAGCACATCTGCTTTCAGAGAACAGACTCTGCTTCCATATCCGGAAAGATTTACCGAAGGATCCAGAAGTGTCCCTGCTTCTTTTTCACAGGCATAAACCGGAATCCCAAATTCTTTTCTCAGTTCTTCTGCTGCCAGGATATGATCGTAATGACCATGAGTCAGAAGGATTGCTTTTGGTTCTGCCTGCATTTCCTTTATTTTTGAGGAGATAACCTCCGGATGATCTGCAGGATCAATGATCAAAAGTTCTCCTGTTTCTTTATTTTTCAGTAAATAGCAATTGGTAGATACAGAACCAAGAATACATTTCTGAAGATCTGCATTTTTCATATTGTCTCTCTCTTTCTAAAAAAGTATTACCTGCTGCATCAGCCTGTGGTACGCTCTACGTCCAGAACGCTTTCCACCTGGCGGATCTTCTCGATCAGGGATGCAAGTTCTTCCTTGCTGGCAATCTCAAAGCTGACTGAAAGAGTTGCCTTATCCTGTTTATTGGTACGGCAGTTCATATTTTTCATATCGATCTTGCGCTCTGTAAAAAGCTTGGAAAGATCTACAATCAGCCCGGTACGGTTATTTGCAAAAATACGAAGCTCTGCCATATATTTTTCTGAAGTTTTTGTATCAGCCTGCCATTCAGCCTCGATCAGCCTGGTACGGTCCGCCTCCGACATATTCAGTACATTGACACAGTCTGTGCGGTGGATAGTGATTCCTCTGCCTCTTGTAACAAAACCCACGATCTCATCTCCCGGAATCGGACTGCAACATTTTGAAAATCTTACCGCCACATCATGGATACCACGTACAACGATGCCTCCCTTGGATTTTACAAGATGAAGTTTCTCCTGCGCCTCAGAAGCAGCGTCAAGAACATCCTGGTCTGTGATCTTTTTGGTATGTTCTTTTTCATAAGCTTCCATCAGCTTATTAAATACCTGGCCTTCTTTCAGACCTCCATGTCCGATGGCAGCCAGAACTGAATCCCAGTCACGGAATCCATATTTACGCATAACCGCTTCCAGATACTGGCTCTTCGTATAAGAGCTGATCTTATATCCCTTGGTCTTTGCATACTGTGCAAGCATTTCTTTCCCCTTCAGGATATTATCTTCTTTCAGTTCTTTTTTAAACCACTGATTGATCTTGTTTTTTGCCTGTGTGCTTTTTACAAGCTTCAGCCAGTCACGGCTGGGACCCTGGGAATTCTGAGAAGTAATGATCTCAATGCGGTCTCCGTTCTGAATCTCATATTCAATAGGAACCAGTTTTCCATTTACTCTGGCTCCTACCATACGGTTTCCTACAGCGCTGTGAACACAGTAAGCAAAATCAATAGGAGTAGAACCTGCCGGAAGAGTTTTAACATCTCCTAAAGGAGTAAAGCAGTAAACACTGTCTGCAAAAAGATCCAGGTCATTTTTCAGAAGGCTCATAAACTCTCTGTTGTCAGACATATCTCTCTGCCATTCCAGGATCTGACGAAGCCAGTTCAGTTTTTCTTCCTCACTTTTGCCTACCGGAGCTTTCCCGTCTGAGGACTCCTTATATTTCCAGTGTGCAGCAATACCATATTCTGCAGTTTTATGCATTTCATAGGTACGGATCTGTATCTCAAAGGGCTGTCCGCTGGGTCCAATCAGTGTTGTATGAAGGGACTGATACATATTGGGCTTCGGCATGGCGATATAGTCTTTAAATCTGCCTGGAATAGGCTTGTACATTTCATGGATCACGCCAAGAGCCGCATAACAGTCCTTTACGTTGTCTACCAGAATACGCACTGCAAAAAGATCATAAATCTGATCGATGGTCTTATTCTGGTTTACCATTTTTTTATAAATACTGAAGAAATGCTTGATCCGACCATCTACCTGCGCCTGGATCCCTGCATCCTCCATATGCTGCTTCACCTGCCTGACAATACCGTTGACAAAGTCCTGTCTCTCACTCTTTCTTAAAGAAACTTTATCAACCAGATCATAATAAACATCCGGTTTCAGGTATTTCAGAGAGAGATCATCCAGCTCCACCTTGATCTTGGAAATACCAAGACGCATGGCAATAGGAGCATAGATATCCATTGTCTCTCTTGCTTTTTCCTGCTGTTTTTCCGGCCGCATATACTGCAGTGTACGCATATTGTGGAGACGGTCTGCCAGTTTAATCAGAATAACACGGATATCCTTTGCCATGGCAAGGAACATCTTTCGCAGGTTTTCTGCCTGAAGTTCCACCTTATCTTTAGAATAATTCAGCTGTCCCAGCTTAGTGACTCCGTCTACCAGAAGCGCTACTTCTGACCCGAATTCCTTTTCTACTTCTTCATATGTCATCCAGGTATCTTCAACAGAATCGTGAAGAAGCCCGGCAACTATCGTCTCTTTGTCAAGTTCCAGATCTGCCAGGATGATCCCCACACAAAGCGGATGAATGATATAGGGTTCTCCTGATTTTCTTTTCTGATCCTTGTGAGCTTCTTTTGCAACCTCATATGCTTTCTGTATCATGGTAATATCCGTAGACGGATGATATTTTTTCACACTGGTGATCAATTCCTGATACAGAACATCCGGACTGGTAAAATCACTCATGGATTTCACGGCTGCATCTGCTTTTTTTACAGTTTCCCGTTTTTCCTCATCTGTTAGTCCGGCTTGTTTATTAAGCTTTGTATTTTTATCTTTTTCTGTCATTCTCTCCCACCTGCCTGATATTCAATCTGTCTGTGGTCAGTTACTACTGCTGCAAACAAAAACCTCGTTTTTACTGCACTTGTTATTTTCCTTCATAGCGGATTACGGAAGCCACGTCATATCCCGCCAGTTTTTCACGACCCTTAAGTCCGGCCAGTTCCATCAGAAATACAATTTTAACCACTTCACCGCCAAGCTCTTCGATCAATTTTACTGCTGCTTCCACCGTACCGCCTGTGGCGATCAGGTCATCGATCACAGCCACTTTCTGACCTGGCTTAATAGAATCTTTATGCATTTCAATGGTGGCGCTGCCGTACTCCAGATCATAGCTTCTGGAAACCGTCTCACAGGGAAGCTTGCCTTTTTTCCTCACCGGCACAAATGGTTTATGAAGATTGTAGGCAATCGGTACGCCAAACATAAATCCTCTGGATTCTGTTCCAACGATCACATCTACATCCGTATCTTTCAGACAGTCCTGCATAAGATCAATAGCCAGTGTCAGCCCGTCTGCATCCTGCAAAATGCTTGTCACGTCCCGGAAAATAATTCCTGGTTCCGGAAAATCCGGAATACTTCTTACATAATCCTCAATTTTCTTCATAGTCCCGTACCTCCGCCTGTTATATTAAAATTGCGGCAAAAAGCCGTTTTTATCATAAATAATCTCAATAAGTATATCACTTTTTTTTAATGGAATCAATCCAAAACCCGACAACTCTCGCCAAATCCCGGCTTTTTTCATTACTGTGAACCATTACACCTTTCCCTTGTTTACATATAATTCCGGATCACTGTCTGAAGAGTTTCCTTTCCCTGGTAAACATTGATCTCCGGATAATAGGTTACAGAAATGGTCTCCTTCTGCTGCACATAAGTCTGAAATTCCAACGCCTGTCCAAAATAAACAGCTTCCACTGAAATCCCTGAATCATCCATAAGCTTCATTTTTGCCACATTCTGATTTTTTCCCAAAATCCTCAGGTTTAAAACACGGAGGTTCTTCTGGGCAAAAAGAGGTTTGGTATTTCTCTTCCCAAAAGGTTCCAGAACAGAAAGCTGTTCTGTCAGCGCTCTGGAAAGATAAGAGATCGGCATGGGAACATCAATGGTGATCTTCGGAGTCAGTTCTGCCTGTGTAAGCGTACACAACTCATTCAGTCTCTTTCGGAAAGGCTCTACGTTTTCTTCTTTCAGTGAAAGCCCCGCCGCCATGGGATGGCCTCCGAACTGTTCCAGAAGGTCACTGCATTTTACCAGTTCTTCATACATGGAATAAGCTTCTATAGATCGTCCGCTTCCTTTCACCCCATTCTCTGCTTTTGTCAGTACAAATGCCGGTTTATAATATTTTTCTCTCAGTCGTCCTGCAATAATCCCGGCCAGACTTTCATGGCATTCCGGAAGATATACCACAAGAACTCTGTCCTTTGAAAGCTCTGACTGTTCAATAAGTTCAATGGCCTTCTCTTTTCCTTCTTCCGTCATTGCCTTCCTGCTTTGGTTCAATGCCACCAGGTCTCCGGCTTCCTTCGCCGCACGGTCCCAGTTTTGAGAACAAAGAAGAGACAATGCTCTGGATGCAGTATCCAGTCTTCCACTGGCATTGATACAGGGACCTAACACAAATCCTACATGATATGCGGTGATCCTTTCTCCTTCCAGACCATTTGCTTCGATCAACGCACGAAATCCCTGATTTTTTGTATGGGGAAGCCGTTTCAGGCCTTCCTTGACAATGATCCTGTTTTCTCCCTGCAGATCCATAACATCTCCTACGGTAGCCACTGCCGCAGCCTCAGAAAACTCCAGTATCTCTTCCCTGTCTATCCCGTATATTTCATAAAGAGACCAGATCAGTTTCCATGCTACTACTGCCCCACAGATATTTTTGTTTGGATAGGCACATTCCGGCTGCTTTGGATTGATCACAGCATCTGCCTCTGGAATGATCCACACTCTCCCCTGTTCCGTATCCTGATAAGGAATCTCATGATGATCTGTTACGATCACTGTCATTCCGCCCTTTTTTGCCTGGGCAATCTCCTTGGAAGCCGCAATCCCGTTGTCGCAGGTGACAATCGTATCAATTCCATCTTCTGCCGCCTTTTCAATCAGCTGACTGTGCAGACCATATCCGTCTCTGATCCTGTCCGGAATATAAGTATCCACATTTGCTCCAAGGCGTTTCAGTCCGATAAGCAGAATATATGTAGCTGTTACACCGTCAATATCATAATCACCGATAATGCGGATCTTCGCACCGGAATCAATTTTAACAGACAGGATTTCTGCCGCTTTTTTCATATCCTTCAAAAGCCAGGGGGACGGAAGCTCCTCAAGTGTTCCGTATAGATAGGAGCGAATGTCCTCCATTCCTTCTACGTCCCGATTTCGGATCAGTCTTGCAATAACCGGGTCTATTCCAAATTCTTTCCCGATTTTTTGAAAATCAGCTTTTTTCGCCATTACTACCCATTTTTCCATCTTTTTCTCCTGTTAAAAATATGCCCCGGGACAACTATACTGCCCCGGGACTATTTTTTTCATCCTGATTTATTCAGTTTTGTCATTACCGGAAACAGAATTTTTCTCTGCTTCCTGCGCAGCCAGACGCTCTGCTACTCTTTTACGGTTCTTCTTTTTGGGCTGTTTCTGTCCATTTCCCTGATTCTGAACAGGAACTGTTCCCTGAACACTCTCTCCGCTCTTCTGATCTGATGTCTGCTGTACGAAAGCAGTCTGTACTTTATTTTTTCCAAATCCCTGCTTCATTACCAGCCACAGAGCCCCCGTGATACATACAGAAGAATATGCACCGCAGATAATACCTGCCATTAACGGAAGTGCAAACTCACGGATAGAAGATACTCCCATTGCAAAAAGTACAGCAACCATCACAAACGTAGTCAGAGAAGTATAAATACTTCTGGTAAGGGTCTGTGTAATACTGTCATTTACGATCTCTGTAAGATCTGCACGAGCGCCTCTCTTTTTCATATTTTCACGGATACGGTCAAAAATAACAATTGTTGCATTGATACTGTAACCTACAATGGTCAGCATACATGCGATAAATGTATTTCCCACTGAGATTCTTGCCAGTGCATAAAAAGCAAACACCACAAGAACATCGTGAACAAGCGCCAGAACCGCGCTGCCGGCAAAGCGGATATCTTTAAACCGGAACCAGATATATGCAAGCATACAAAGAGTTGCCACAACTACTGCAACAAATGCATCCTGTCTCATTTCTGAGCTGACTGTAGATGAAATACTTTCTGATGCGATCAGGGATCTGTCCACATCAAATTTTTCTACCATTGCATCATTCAGTGCTTCTCTTTCTTCCTGGGAAAGAGCACGTGTTTTAATGATTACCTGATTTGTTCCTACAACTTTCGTAGGCTGTACATTTTTGTCTCCGGTAACATCTTCTACTACCGGTGTTACCTCAGAATCAATGGTCTTAATGTCCATATCTTCCTTAAAGGTAACTGTAGTTGCTGTTCCGCCGGAAAACTCCAGACTGTAGTTCAGGCTGCTTCCATCTGTTTTCTGATGGATCATCATAGATACCGGTCCCACAAGAATCAGGATCAGAGAAATAATAAAAAATACATTTTTCCTTCCAACAAAATTGAAAGATTTTCTCTGTTTTGCTTTTCCATAAAACTTTGCATCCTGGAATCCTACAGCATAAAGAGCATTCATGATCAGTCTGGAAATCACCAGCGCTGTAAACATAGAAACCACAATACCAAGAGCCAGTGTGTATGCAAATCCCTTAACTGTACCTGATCCAAGCCACATCAAAACCACAGATGCGATCAGCGTTGTGATATTTCCATCAATGATCGCAGAAAATGCTTTGGAAAATCCGGAACGGATAGCAGACCTTACAGAACTTCCTTCCGCAATCTCTTCCTGTATACGTGCATAAATGATAACATTGGCATCTACTGCCATACCAATACCCAGTATGATACCTGCAATACCCGGAAGGGTCAGCGTAATATCAAATGCATTCAGGGTGATCAGTTCAATAGCTGTATAAAGGATCAGGGCAAAAGCCGCAACGATACCCGGGATCCTGTAAACAAGGATCATAAATAAAATAACAATGACAAGTCCGATGGCACCTGCCGTAACGCTTGTTGTAATCGCTTCTTCTCCAAGCTGGGCAGCAACCACACTGGAACGAAGTTCTTCCAGTTCAAGGCTCAGAGAACCAATGCGGATGTAAGATGCCAGATTCTGCGCTTCTTCCACATCTGCCATGCCGTTAATCTCTGCCTGACCGCCTGTTATCGCTTCCTCTACGGTAGGAGCGCTTAACACTTCATTATCATAGATAATCGCAATCTGTTTTCCTACATTTGCCTCTGTAGCTTCTGCAAATTTTTTCTTACCTTCATCTGTAAGTTTCAGGCTGACTGCATATTCTCTGCTGCTTCCGTCCTGTTTCTGATAAGCGCCTCCCTGGGCGTCTGCCACATCCGTGCCTTCCAGTACAACAGATCCTGCCTCTCTGATCTCATCAAGGCTTCTTGCAAGCTCATATTTTGTTTCACCTGCAACAAAGTTTGCATTTCCTTCTTTATCGGTTTCTTCGATAAAACAAAGTGAACCTGGTTTACCCAGCTCATTCAGAATCTTATCTGCATCGGTCACACCCGGAATCTCTACTGTGATACGGTTGTCACCTTCCTGATAAGCCTGTGCTTCTGTACTGTACTGCTCCACACGCTTCTGCATTTTGTATACAGTATCAGACATATCTTCTTTGCTTGGATCCTTGTCTTTTGCCTCATAAGTGATACTTACTCCACCTGACAGATCAAGACCGGTATTGATATTCTTTGCCGCTCCGGTTCCTGTCGGGCCAAAGCCTACACCGGCTGTATAGCACAGGAACGCTGTCAGGATCACAGTAAGAACCAGTACAATGACTCCTCTTTTTTTCTTCATTGTTTTTCCCTTCTTTTTTAAGTCCCCATGATATCATAAATTATCCTGCGGACTGATTTATTTAGTGTAATGTATCACTCACATTTCGCATTATGACGATGAAAGTGAATGATCCGGTACACTAATCCGCAAGAGCGGCTTTGATCATGATCGCACACTCCACTCGTTTTCGCTGAAGTTCACATCCGATCTCATAATTTCCTTTTACATCATTCTGGAAATGATATGCATTTGCTGCACATCCTCCACTGCAGTAGAATCTTGCAAAGCAGTCCTTGCATGCTTCTTTTGTATAAACATTGCAGTTTTTAAATTCATCCCGAACCTGCGGACGGGTAATCCCTTCATCTACATTTCCCATCAGGAACTGCTCTTCACCCACAAACTGATGACATGGATAAAGATCTCCCCATGGAGTCACTGCAAGATACTCGGTCCCTGAACCACAGCCAGAAAGACGTTTATACACACAGGGGCCTCCTGTAAGGTCGATCATAAAATGGAAGAAATTAAATCCTCTTCCTTCTTTTTCTCTTTTGATCATTTCCTTCGCAAGAATATCATATTCCTCAAGGATCTGAGGGATATCCTCTTTTCGGATCGCATAATCCTCTTCCTCCGGCGCTACAACCGGTTCAACAGAAACCTGTTTGAAGCCCATGTCTGCCAGATGAAGGACATCCCTGGAAAAATCAAGGTTATGATGAGTAAATGTACCTCTTACATAATACTTGTCCTGATTTCTGGATTCCGCAAACTTCTGGAATTTCGGCATGATCAGGTCATAGCTTCCCGCACCTTTGCGGAAAGGTCTCATATGATCATGGACTTCTTTACGTCCATCTACACTGAGGACTACATTTGCCATTTCGCGGTTACAAAACTCCATTACTTCATCATCAAGAAGGACGCCGTTGGTCGTAAGAGTAAAGCGGAAATTTTTATTGTGAATTTTTTCCTGCTCACGGCCATATTTTACCAGGTCTTTCACTACCTGCCAGTTCATCAGCGGTTCCCCGCCAAAGAAATCCACTTCCAGATTTCTTCTGGAACCGGAATTTGCAATCAGGAAATCCAGAGCTTTCTTTCCTGTCTCAAAGGACATCAGCGCCCTTCTTCCATGGTATTCTCCCTCTTCCGCAAAACAATAGCGGCAGGCAAGATTACAGTCATGAGCAATATGAAGACAAAGGGCTTTTACTACGGGTTTACTGTTTTTCGTAAACTCATCAATGGCACCTTCATAAATATCTTTTGTAAAAAGCATACCTTCTTCCTGAAGTTTCAGGCATTCAGAAACAGAAGTTTTTATATCCTCTTCTTTATATCTGTCCTTTAATTTTGCAACGATCTCTTCTTGTGAGACGCCTTCTTCTATGTACGGCAAAACCTCATAAGTCACAAGGTCTACCATATGGATACATCCACTGTTAATGTCCAGAACAATGTTATAACCATTATTCTGATATCTGTGTATCAGACTCATTTTTGAAAATCCTTTCCTGTAAATTCACCTTTGCAATACATAGGATCCCATATCAGCATTTCATCCAAATGTATGACAAAGAAAGAAGCAGCGGCTTTCACCCCGCTGCTTAAATGCCTTCCCAAAACTCTGTCTTATTTGTGCTCGCAGCTCTGATTTCCTACTGTACAGGAAGTTTTGCATGCTGACTGACAGGAAGTCTGGCACTCACCGCATCCACCTTTTTTTACTGTGTTCTGCAGATTCTTTGTATTTAATGTTTTGATATGCTCCATTGTATATCCTCCTTTATGTATATAAAATTATCTGGGCATAGTATAGCATAAAATCCCGTCAAATAAAAGACTTTTTTTCCTTATGCAAACATACCGCCCAGAGCGCCGCCTCCCAGACACATACAGAACGTGGTGATCAGATGCTGAAAAGACATATCCCATCGTTTCTCCACCGCAAAAGATACTATAATAAGCAGGACAAAATAAGCCAGCCCTGTCAGTATTCCCCAAAAGTACTTATTCTTCCGCATTCTTTTTCCAGACATAAATCCTCCGGCAAAACAGGACAGAACATACACTGCCACAATCCCGGCTGATACAGGAACTGTTCCCAGGTCAAATTGGAATACTAAAAAAGCCAAAACAAGAAGACAGATTCCTGTAAGTCCATATGCCCAGAAAAGCGATCTTAAAACAGCTTTGATCTTCATAGAAAAACCCTCCCCTATAACATATATATGGGGAGGATTTTTTCATATTACTATGATTTTATTTTTTTCTGCGTTTCAGATAAATGATAACACCTACGATCACCACTGCTGCAACACCAAGAATCACAAATGGAAGAATCAAAGTATTGTCTCCTGTATTGACAGCAGAAGTAGGATCACTGTCCGCTTCCTTACTTTCATTTTCTGAAATATTCTCTTTGTCTTTTACCGGAGAAACATTCTGTACTGTCTCATCTTCTTTCTCAGGAGCTGCAGTTACCGGTACCAGCGTATTGTCAGAAGGAACTTCTGGTGCAGGAGTCACAGCCTCACCAGCAGATCCAGCATCAGTATCTCCATAGCCATCTTCCTGGATTTCCTCTCCTACCAGAGGTCTGCTTCCGGCAATCCCAAAAGGACTGAAAGAATGTGTACTGAAGATCATTGTACTTCCATCTACACTTGGCACAATCGTCTCCATTGCACCGCTGTCCAAAAGATGCTCAATGGTATATGTATATCCTGCTTTTACCGGAACTGTCACACTGATATATTCCCCATCCGGGATCTCATATTCCGTATTATTCTTCAGATCCCAAAGTTCAAACTCATATGATTTAAATACATTCGCTTCTGTTTCATTTGTAAACTGATAGTCCTCACCGCTGGTTGCACGGAACTGTACATACCAGGGAAGATTGATTCCTGACACAGAAATTCCATTACAGGAATGATTTGCTTCTGCTGCCGCCTGCTCTTCTTCCTCAGAAAGATCATCTTCCGCTTCTGTAGGACGTAAGTCTTCCGCTTCTTCGTTCCTGTCAAATATATTGTCACTGTCAGCTTCCGGGGTCACAGTCGGAATCGGCGCTTCTTCTCCCGGTGTTACAGTTGGTTCCGGCGCCTCTTCTCCCGGGGTCACAGTTGGAGCCGGTGTTCCTTCTTCTCCCGGCGTTACAGTTGGTTCTGGTGTCTCTTCTTCTCCCGGGGTCACAGTTGGAGCCGGTGTTTCTTCTTCCGGCGTTACTGTTGGTTCTGATGTCTCTTCTTCTCCCGGGGTTACAGTTGGAACCGGTGTTTCTTCTTCCGGCGTTACTGTTGGTTCTGGTGTCTCTTCTTCTCCTGGAGTCACAGTTGGAACCGGAATCTCCTCTTCCGTATCTGATGAATCCTGGGAATCCTCATAATTTTCATCACTGCTTTCTTCTCCGTCGGAAGTATCGTCCGCTATCTCTGAATCTGATTCATCATACCCTTCTTCAGATTCCTGCTGTTCTGTATCCTGTTCTTCTTCCCATTCTTCTTCACTGTTGTCTTCATTTTCCATACTGCTGACTACAACAGTAACACTGCTGTAAATTCCATCGGATTCCCCATCCCATCCGTCAATTCTGGAAAGGTCTGCTGAATCATAAGGACGGAATACCACATCATAAGATTCAATCCGCTGTGACGGAACATTTGATCCATCTACCCAGGATAACGTTCCATATTCACTGGATGGAAGGGCAATATCTGATAATGGAACCGGATTTTCTATTGTCACATTATCCGGAATCAGACTACTTACCTGAATCTCTGTCTTTCCTCCATATACCATAGTCGGCTGTATCTGTCCTGCTACTAATACTGCTGTAAGTGCTGCTGCAGCTAAAAACTGTACATTTCTTTTATTGATATTACTCTTCTTCATCATTACACCTCATCTATATATAAACATCAAACAATCGTCAACATTTTTATCATCATATAATATTCAGATCAAATAGCTACTACTTCATCTGACTTTTTAATCTTAACATCTTATCGTTATAAAACCGACAAAATATGTCGGCAAATGCATTCTTCGCCTTTTAATATATCAAAGTTTTACCTTTTTGTAAATATTTTGTAATAAATATTTTTCTTTATTTCACGTGAATTATATCATAAATCTGGTTATTTCGACACCCCTAATTTGTATTTTTTAAATCATCTGTACAAACAAAGTGAACCGTAACCAAACAAAAGGCCGGGATTCATTTTACTGATCCGGCCCATACTGTTTCAATCCATCATCAGTGAAAACTGACTGATGATCCTGGATACTTCTCCCATTACTTCCTGGATTCCCTTTTGGGTTTCCCGCCAGTTCTCACGACTGATCCCATCAGGAAAAGACGGGCATACCAGAAATTCTGTTTCCGGATATGCTCTCTGATAATACATCAGTACTCTTCTGGCATGGTAAGATTTGCAGCAAAGAATCGCTTTCTTTACAGAAATCCCTGCTCCATCTGTTACTTTGCGGGAATACAGAGCATTTTCCCAGGTAAATGTGGCATTCTCTTCCTTTAGGATGGCTTTTTCCCTGACTCCATTCTGTACAAGAACATCTTTTAGAAATTCCCACTCTGTCTGATAATCTTTGGCATAGACCTCTTCTTTTAATAATACACCAGAAAATTTTCCAGCTGTAATACTGTATTTCCCGCTTGGAAGAATATATGGTGCAAATCCTTTTTTATATAAATGTGCTGCATTTTCCGCCATATGCGGATATCCATTACCTGGTATAAAAATAATATCTGCATTTTCCGGCTGATCATTTACAAAAATAAACTCTTCTGTTTTTTGCAGAAACTCTTCATAACTGGTCATATCCTGTCTCCCTCTGTTTTTTATCTTGTTACAATTATAGTACTATATCCGGCATCACGCAATCTTTGTTCCATATCAACTGCATTTCCTATCTGCTGGAACGCACCTGTCTGCACCTTATAAAAATCATTTTCCTGAAGGATATACGAAGGAAATCCCTGATCCGTGAGCTGATACAGCATTCTGTCTGCATTTTCTCTTTTGCGGAATACACCTGTCTGTACTCGATAATATAACGGATCTTCTACAGTTTCTCCTGTAAGAGTTCCCAAAATTGCCCCGGCAATGCCCTCTGCCATCTCATCAAATTTTTCATCAAAAAGAGTATTATCTTCATCCGAATTTAAAAATCCAGCCTCAACCAACAGCGCAGGCATCTTTGTTCTCCTCAGTACCACAAGTCCAGGACGTTCCTTCACACCAATCTCTCGAAAACCTATTTCCCCCATGGCTCCCAGAATGTTTTCTGCCATTTCATATTTTATACCGCTTTTATCGTATACAAGGACTTCCACCCCTTGATACATATTTGCCTCAGGACTACTGTTTCTGTGAAAAGAAATAAAATAGTCCGCACCCGATTCATTAGCAATCCTTGCTTTTTCAAAGGGTGTCTGATATATGTCTGTTACTCGTGTGTAGACTATGTTGATCCCATTTCTTTCCAGTATTTCTCCTACAGAAAGGGTAAGTCTAAGTGTATCATCTTTTTCCTGCCGCCCCTGATAAACAGCTCCCGGATCTCCTCCTCCATGTGAAGGCGCTACTTTGCGAAAGTACCTGTACTGTCGGGCTGACAAAAATTGTAATAAATCTCCAGACAGTGATCTTCACGCACCTCAATCCGGTCGATCAGATCCATGAGCACATGTTTGAAAATATAGTTTCTTCTTTTATGATCCGAGAAACTTTTATTTCCAGAGTTTTTATGCTCTTTTTCATAAAGTTTTTCCATGTTTTTGAATCCCTCTGCCTGTTTTAAATATAACTGTTCTTTTTTTAAATAATCTTCTGAATAAAGAAGAAATTCCTCTCGAGTCAAAAGCCCTTCCCTGTAATCCTCATAGGACTGCTTCTTTAATTTCCGTACTTTCATCAATGAAGTCTCATTTTTAGACAACTCCCGGAGCATTTTGTTTTTTTCTTCTTTGTTTTTCTGTTCACGTACTTTTTCCAAAATACTGTTCAAATCGCATTTTGAGGACAAAAAATTTTGAAGATCATCTCTGACCAGGCTTTCCAGCAACTCTGCCGGAAGCGTATGAGGAGAACAAAATTTTTTTCCTTTTCTTTTATAAGTTCCACAGTAATAGCAGGAAGTTACGCTTCCATCTGAGCGTTTCCATCGATTCTGTACCATTGTATTTTTACATTTTTCACAAAAAAGCATCCCTGAGAAAATACTTTTCTCATATTTCTCAGCTGCTGACCTGCCATTTTGCAGAAGCAGTTTTTGTGTCCTTTCCCATATCTCTTTACTGATCACTGCTTCATGTGTATCCGGTACTATGATCCAGTCCTTTCGATTTATCGTGTGCTGTCTGCTTCTCATATTCTGCACTTTCTTTCCCTGAACCATGGCTCCTGTATAAACTTCATTTTTCAACATGCAGTGAACCGTTGCATATGTCCATCCTGAAGAAATTTCTGTTCTAATACCGTTCCTGTAATTTTGTCCACACTGTCTTTTATATTCGGAAGGACAAAGTATTCCTTCTTTATTTAAAAGCTCTGCAATTTCCTGTTTGCTTTTTCCATTAAGAAATAACGCAAAGACCTTACATACAATAGACGCAGCATATTCGTCAATAAGCAGATGATTTTTATTACAGGGATCTTTTCGATATCCATAACATGCAAAAGCGCCAATAAACTCTCCTGCTCGTTGTTTTGCCCTCATAGTTGCCTGTATCTTTCTGGAAATATCTCTTGCATACTGTTCATTAAATATGTTCTTTATAGGCAGAAGCATATCATATGACTGACGAAGGCTGTCGATCCCATCTGAAACGGAAACAAAACGGACTCCCTGTTCCGGAAAGACCCGTTCCAGATAATGTCCCGAATCAATATAGTCTCTTCCAAATCTGGAAAGATCCTTGACCACTACACAGTTCACCAATCCGGCCTGTATATCTTCCAGCATTCTCCTAAAGCCTGGTCTTTCAAAATTAGTTCCCGTATATCCGTCATCCACATACAGATCATAAAAGCTGATATCTGACTGATCCTTCAGATATCCTGTCAAAATCTTTTTCTGATTGACCACACTGTCACTTTCTTCCTTATCCCCATCCTCTCTGGATAAACGAATATAAAGCGCTGCAGAATATTCCGGTATACTGTTTAAATTCCTGTATGAACCTAAACACGCTTGTTGAACTATAGTTTCTTCTCTTCTCCTTTCTGGTTCTTCAGAAATATTCCCCAAGTATATCCGACTTTTTCCGGTCATTGTTTTTCCTCCTGCACAGCATAGCAGCGACGATCAGCTGACTTTTTTTCCATACCTTCCTTGCCGCACCTGCATTGTCGGCTTAAAGCATCAAACTCTCCCCAAACAATCTCTTCATACTGACTGGCTGCACAGGTCAATATTTTCTCCAGCGAATCTTTATTTCCATAAATCCTTTTCACTTTCCAGGAAACAGCATCTCTTTTATTCAAATTCGGCACTCTCCGCTTTGACCTTTTGTACAGATTATAACAATCGCCTGTCCTATATACCTTTTTTCCGCAAAATATTATCGCCATGTCCTGCGTCAAGTATAACTTTATATGCCAAAGGTAATTCCCCCTGATCTTCCTTTTATGACCAGTATATGCAATTTTTTTCCCTATGCCATTTAATCCTCTTCTTCACATAAACTAAAAATCCCGGTTTCCCTGTTATAATGATAAATATGGAACGTCAATACGTCCTCCTCGGGTGTAGTTTCTTTTATCGTATCAGCCAATACATGACGCAGATCTTCCGGATCCACAGTTTCCTCATTATGTATCATCACCTCATGTATACTGGTAAAAACAAGATACAGATTCCCCTGCATCAGATCTGCCAGTCGGCTGGCCACCCCAGGCAGGAATACTGCCACTGCTCCATTTGTCCTCTTTACTGTGCTGAGACAATTACCCACTGCACCTCTTCGAATGGGATAATCCGACAAAAGGTTCATAAAATTTTCTCCCTCGTAGTGAGTATCGAACAGCATTTTTTCCCAACAGTAAATTCTAGGCGGGGAAATAAAATATGTATTCAAAAGAGCTGCCTCAAAAACTTCATCTCTATCCATATCCCATTTTTCCAGCATATGCTGTTTCACCTTCATACTGCTGGTATATCCTTCTATTTCTCCCATGCGAACATAAAGAACCATTGCAATATCTCCAATGGTACGATATACAGAATCCGTCAGATCAGCTTCATATTTATCTTTGTTAATGAGACGGATAAAAAGATAATTTTTTATTTTATCATAATCACTTATCATTTTGGCCTTTTCAATAATATCAGTCCTTGATATACCCTGCAGTCTCTTCACCACATCTTTTACGATCATGTCCATTCCCAATCCTCGTCTGTATTCCTCATACAGATCACCAACATACAGGGCACAGACTTCTGTCACCCCATTGGACTCGAACTGTTTCACAAATAACCGATCCCCGGCAGTCGGCGGATATTCTTCCTTGCTCTTATAAAAAATCCTATCCTCTCCATAACCGGTTGCATCAATCAGTTTCTGCCTAAAAGTTTCCACAAAACTTTCATACCTGTTATCCATTGATATTCCTCATCTTTCCTGCGAATGCGGGCGACATGCCCATGATATTAATAGATATCGCTGCAACATCCTTAAACAGATGTTTTCCTGCGACTTTAGAATTCAGAAGAGAAAATATTTCCCTCAGAGCTGCTCTATGATCAGTATAAAACAAGAAACTACTGAATGTAAAGAATTTTTCATCGACAAATTCTCCCTCCAATAGTTTCTGTTACTGTTCAGAGGTATGCATAAGCCATTGTAAAAAATGACGAAATTTATTTTT
>USDN01000005.1 GCA_900553515.1 uncultured Blautia sp.
ATGCATAAATGGTGAAGGATAAGCTAAAAATAAAATATTTTATTCCTCATCGCTGGAGAATATCTGCTTGAACTCTTTTCGCAATAAGGATATAATATATTGGGTTTATGTACGTTTTAAAAATAGGTTCTTCTATTTCATAGTAAAATGTATCCGATGTATCAAAAGAATATCAGATAGTTTGGAAAATGGAAGATCATTGTAAATAAAAATAAATAAAAAGCGAAAGGAGTTATATGAGAAAACTTGCATTAAATGATGAAATATTACTAAAGATTGATAAAGCTGCCCGGTATATTGGTGGGGAAGTTAACTCTGTCATGAAAGATAAAGATAAGGTGGATCTTCGGTTTTGTATGGCATTTCCGGATGTGTATGAAATTGGAATGTCCAATTTGGGGATGGCGATTCTTTATGACAGTTTTAATAAAAGAGATGACATATGGTGTGAACGACTGTTTTCCCCCTGGACAGATCTGGACAAGTTAATGAGAGAGCAGAATATCCCTCTTTTTGCCCTGGAGTCTCAGGATCCGGTAAAAGATTTTGATATGCTTGGAATCACTTTGGGTTATGAGATGTGTTACACAAATGTACTTCAGCTTCTGGATCTTTCAGGTATTCCTCTGAAAGCAGAAGAAAGAGGTGCGGATTTTCCTATCGTGATCGGAGGAGGAGCCTGCTCGTATAATCCAGAACCTCTGGCACCGTTTTTTGATCTTTTTTACATTGGAGAAGGAGAAATTTCTTATAACGCTTTGTTTGATGCTTATATTGAAAATAAAAAAGCAGGCGGAAGCAAGGAGGATTTCCTGAAAAAAGCAGCTCAGGTCCCGGGTATTTATGTTCCTTCTTTTTATGATGTAACCTATAAAGAAGACGGAACAATTGCCTCTTTTATGCCGAACAGACCGGAAGCTCCTGAAAAAGTCGAAAAGCAGCTGATTGTGGATATGGAAAAGGACTATAATGCACTGGAAGCTCCAGTAGTTCCTTTTATCAAAGCAACTCAGGATCGTGTGACTCTGGAAATCCAGAGAGGATGTATCAGGGGGTGTCGTTTTTGTCAGGCGGGAATGATCTATCGTCCTACCAGAGAACGTGATGTGGAGATCTTAAAAAAAGCTGCGCGTACTATGCTGAAAAATACAGGGCATGAAGAGATTTCCTTAAGTTCTTTAAGTTCCAGCGATTACACTCAGCTGAAGGAACTGGTTACGTTCCTGATCGATGAATTCCGTGAGAAAGCGGTAAATATTTCGCTGCCTTCTCTTCGAATCGATGCCTTTGCCCTGGATGTTATGAGCAAGGTACAGGATGTGAAAAAAAGCAGTCTTACTTTTGCACCAGAAGCTGGTTCTCAGCGTCTTCGAGATGTGATTAACAAGGGGCTTACGGAAGAGGATATTCTTCATGGAGCCGGTGAAGCTTTTGAAGGCGGATGGAACCGCGTAAAGCTTTATTTTATGCTTGGACTTCCCACAGAAACTGAGGAAGATATGAAAGGGATTGCCCATCTTGCAGAGAAAATCGCAGAGCGCTATTATGAGATTCCAAAAGATAAACGAAATGGAAAGGTACAGATCAATGTGAGTACATCCTTTTTTGTACCAAAACCATTTACTCCTTTCCAGTGGGCTCCTATGTACAGGGAAGAAGAATTTATTGAAAAAGCAAAGATTGTAAAAAATGAGATCCGTTCTCAGCTGAACCAGAAGAGTATCCGTTATAACTGGCATGAGCCGGATGTAACTGTTTTGGAAGGTTTCCTTGCAAGAGGCGACCGGAGAAGCGCGGATGTTATTCTGAAAGCTTACGAAAAAGGTGCCCTTTATGATGCATGGTCAGAAAGTTTCCATTATGAGATCTGGAAAGAAGCATTTGCCGAGACAGGTATGGATATAGAATTTTATACCCTTCGTGAGCGAAATACAGATGAAATCCTTCCATGGGATTTTATTGATGCGGGGGTAACGAAAGAATTCCTGATCCGTGAATGGAATCAGGCGAAGAATGAAACAGTGACGCCTAACTGCCGTCAGAGATGCTCTGGCTGTGGTGCCAGAAAATATGAAGGAGGTGTATGCTTTGAAGGTAAGAATTAAATTTACAAAAACAGGATATATGAAATTTGTGGGTCATCTGGACACTATGCGGTATTTCCAGAAGGCCATTCGCAGAGCAGAGCTTCCGGTTGCTTTTTCTGGAGGATACAGTCCTCATATGATTATGTCCTTTGCAGCTCCTCTTGGAGTGGGAACTACCAGTCTTGGAGAATATTTCGATATGGAACTGACTGAGACAATGCCAACAGCAGAAATTCAGAAACGCCTTAATGAAACAATGGTAGAAGGTGTAACCGTATGTTCTGCCCGTCAGGTAGAAGATGGAAAGGCAAGCACAGCTATGGCTCTGGTTGCCGCGGCAGACTATTATGTTTCTTTCCGGGAAGGAAAAGAACCGGTTTCCTCATGGAAAGAAAAGTTCACAGAGTTTCTTGATCAGAAAGAGATCATTGTAACAAAAAAAACAAAGCGCAGTGAAAAGACAGTGGATATTCGTCCGTTTATCTATAAGGCAGAAATTCAGGAAGATGGAATCTTTATGCAGCTGGCTTCTGCAAGTTCGAATTATACAAAACCGGAACTGGTAATGGATACTTTTATGAAATGGCTGGGAGAAGAGCCTCAGGAGTTTGCATATCTTATTGAAAGAAGAGAAGTTTATGCAGATGCAGGAGAGAACACCATTCCCCGTTTTATTCCATTGGAAGATCTGGGAGAAGAAGTTTGAGCCGGCTGATCATTACAGAGCTTTCAGTTCATGGATGCCCCTGCATTGTCTGTTCCGTTACGGAAGATCAGAGTGTTATGGAACTCCGCCTGGAAGCAGCCGGAAAAAAAAGTATCCTAAACAATATCTATGTGGGGCAGGTAGAAAATATTGCTTCCAATATCAAGGCGGCTTTTGTCCGGTTTGGAGACGGAATCACAGGATATCTGCCACTGGAACAGGCAGCTGGTGCTGTTTTTACAGCAGGGCGTAAAGGAGACTCTCCATTGAGACCGGGAGATGAACTGCTTGTCCAGGTATGTCGAGATGCTATGAGGGGAAAGCTTCCGGCATTGACTACAAATCTTAATTTTCCTGGTAAATACCTGGTGCTTACCACAGGAAACAAAAAAATCGGCTTCTCAGGAAAACTTACGAAAGAAGAATCTGCCGTTTTGAACAAATGGCTGGAACCAGAACGGGAGCAAAAGGACAGAGGCTACGGTATTATTGCAAGAACAAATGGAGCAGAGGCGCAAAAAGAAGAATTTCTTCATGAACTTGCATTTTTAAAAAGTCTTTATCAAAAAACAGCGGTACTTGGAAGAAATCGTACCTGTTTCAGCCTTCTTTATGAAGCAGAACCTTTTTATCTTGCAGCTGTTCGTGATGTGTACAGCCGTGATCTGGAGGAAATCGTCACAGATCTTCCGGAGGTATACGAACGATTACAGAGATATCTTCAGGATTTCCGTCCGGAAGATCTGACTAAATTAAGGTTTTATGAAGATAAGCTTCTTCCACTTTGCAAATTGTACCGGATAGAACATGCTCTGGAGGAAGTTCAGCAGGAAAAAATCTGGCTGAAAAGCGGCGGTTTTCTTGTGATCCAGCAGACAGAGGCCTTTGTTTCTGTTGATGTGAACAGCGGAAAATATACCGGAAAAAAGAAGGCGGAAGAAACCTATCGAAAAATCAACCTGGAAGCAGCCGGAGAAATTGCACGGCAGATCCGTCTGCGGAATCTTTCTGGCATCATCCTGATAGACTTTATTAATATGTCTAATCCGGATCATCAGGATGAGTTGTTTCATGTGCTTCAAAAACACCTTCGTAAAGATCCGGTCAAATGCAGAGCTATTGATATCACGCCGCTTCATATTCTGGAAATGACCCGGAAAAAAGTACGGCGTCCGGTAATAGAAGAAATAAGAGATTTAACAGAAAAAAATACAGGCTCTTAAGGGGAATATGAATAAAATGATAAGGGGGCTGTCGGGAAATATGGAATTTGTCAGCGGCTTCCATATAAATTTCCATTATAGATAAAAGCTTATTTTCATCTTTACATACGATCTGGATACATTCCATAAGCTGATAATAGCCTTTATATTTTTTGAAAAGCTGCACTGCTGTAATAAATTTTGTACATTCATATAGTTTTTTCCTTTTTTCTAAAAATCGTGCAGATAAAAACTCCTTACAAATACCTCTGTCTTTTTTTGTTGGATTCTGTTACAATCATATCATGTATAGGCCGCAGATGTTTTGACAAAATTTGATATACTCCTGAAGCTGCGAGCCTGTGAAAATGCAAATGAGAAGAAGGAGACAAATATGAAAACTTTATTGATTCTGGGTGCCGGTGGATTCGGTCAGATGGTAAAGGAAACGGCTTTGCAGCTGGGCTATGAAAAGGTGGTATTCCTGGATGATGCAGCAAAGGGAGAAGACGTGATAGGCATGTGCTGTGATTATGTACTTCGTCATTCAGAATACCCGGTCGCAGTAGCTGCTTTTGGCAATAACCGGACACGCCTCCAGTGGACAGACAAACTGATTCAGGAAGGCTATGAAGTTCCTGCGATCATTCATCCATCTGCTGTCGTAAGTCCAAGTGCGGTGGTCGAGCCAGGATGTTTTATTATGCAGAGGGCAGTTGTAAATACCCATACAAAGATTGAGCGTGCAGCACTGATCAACAGTGGCGCAGTAGTAGATCACGATTCTGTTGTATGTGCAGGCGCCCATGTATGCCTGGGAAGTATTGTAAAAGCCAACTGCACCATTGAATCCGGCAGAAAGGTAGAAGCCGGTGAAGTCATCTTTTCTACCAGAAGAAAAATCGAGGGAGCGGACAGCCGTTGTCTGGAGGATGCAGTCTATGCCTTTGGTTTTGGTCCTCAATGCAGTTATGTGAAGCCTTTTGGAGAGGGTCATATTAATGAGACCTATGCGGTTTATATGCCTGATCCAAATGGTACAGATGTACCTCTTTATGTGCTTCAGCGTGTAAATATTAATGTATTTAAAAACCCGGCACAGGTAATGGAGAATATTTTTGGAGTGACGGAATATCTCCGTGATGTGATCCGCAAAGAGGGCGGTGATCTGGACAGAGAAACCTTGTCTTATATTAAAACAAAAAGCGGAGATACCTATTTTGAGGATGATCAGGGTCAGCCATGGCGCTGTCTCCATTATGTACCTAATTCTGTATGCTATCAGCAGGTGGAACGTCCGGAGCAGTTTTATCAGTCAGCCAAGAGCTTTGGTCATTTCCTGAAGCAGCTGGGAGATTATCCGGCAGAAAGTCTTTATGAGACTATCCCAAAATTTCACGATACAGTAAAAAGGTTCCGCGATTTTGAATCTGCAGTAAGGAAGGATGTAAAGAATCGGGCCCGTCAGTGCCGTCCGGAAATAGAGTTTATACTTTCCCGTGAGCAGGATTGTGGTGTCCTGATGGAACAGCTCCAGAAAGGAATACTTCCTCTGCGTGTGACCCATAATGATACAAAGCTTAACAATATTCTTTTTGACGGGGACACAGGAAAAGGGCTGTGCATTATTGACCTGGATACGATCATGCCAGGTCTGGCTGCCAACGATTTTGGCGATTCTATCCGTTTCGGCGCTTCTACAGCAGAAGAGGATGAGCCGGATCTGGATAAAGTGCATTTTGATATTCATCTTTATGAACTCTATGTAAAAGGCTATCTGGAGATGGCAAAAGATGTACTGACTCAGGAAGAAATAGAAAGTCTTCCATGGGGTGCAAGATTGATGACCCTGGAGTGTGGTATGCGCTTCCTTGCAGATTTTCTTCAGGGAGATGTGTATTTTAAGACTGCTTATGCAGAACATAATCTCGTTCGTGCAAGAACGCAGTTCCGTTTGGTGAAAGAAATGGAAGAGCAGTTTGAAGAAATGTATGAGATCTTAAAAAAATACAGATAAGACTATTTGCATAAGCCGGAGAGATCCGGCTTATGTTTGATTAAGTGCTTGGATAATAAGACAAAGTAAAACACATTATATGTTCACCAACAGAAAAACAAAGAAAGGACTTGAGGCAAAAGATGAGCAGAACGGAAGACTGCAGCATTTCATATTCTGTTGATCAGAAGAAAGAAGCTGTGAATGCTTTACACAGCCAGATAAAAAAAGAAAATGGAAATGAAGAAGAGATAATAGAAACATTATGGAAAACACTGATTGCTTTTCAGAACTATCCGTTTTATACATTATCCAGACTGCCCTTTTCTTATACATTAAAGACTGGACGAGATGGAAATTATACAAAAGAATTGTTTATTGACCGTCGGAAAAACAGCAAGAGTTTGTCCTGGAGTTCGGTTGTAAAAGTATTTCAGAATGTTTTAAAAATCCAGAAAGAACAAGGGAAAATACCGTTTATGAAAGGTCCAAAATCTCTTGGGGACATACGGGGTGTATCTTATTTGTATCCCATTTTTTACCAAATGGGGTTAATAGAAGTTCCGGATGGAATTGACTTTGATTTTAAAGAAAGCTAGCAATTTGTTCTGCTGCTGGAGTATGGAAAATCCTGCAGAAAGTATCTGCAGGGTTTTCTTTTATGCCCTGTGTTTTTTCATCCATCCTCGAATGTATTCAATCTGTTCCATATCGGAAATCGTCTGAGAAGCAGCATCATTTCCGGCGGCCAGACAGCACAGTAAAACAGCAGACTGCATAATGAAAAATAAGATCAGATATAAAAACCAGATCATAAGAACCTCCTTTTGAGTACTTTACTATATTAGATCCAATAATTCCATTATTGGCAATTCTGTGAAAAATATGCATTTCCTGTGAAATTCGCAATGGCTCTCTTTGTGGAATATAGTAGTATAAAAGATTCTTTTTGGAGTATATTCATGGAGCAGTTGTCTTATACCGGAAAAGACATTGGAGTCTGCTTTCTCGATACAGGGATCTCTGATCATCCGGATTTCAAGGGCAGGATACAGATGTTTGCTGATTTTATCTTTAACAAAAAAATACCATATGACGATAATGGACATGGCACTCATGTGGCTGGGATTCTTTGCGGTGACGGAAGTGCTTCCGGCGGCAAATATAAGGGTGTGGCACCAGGCTGCAGGATCATTGCGGTAAAAGTACTGGACAGGATGGGGAACGGGAATAAAGAGGATGTTCTCCGGGCTTTTCAATGGATCCTGAAAAACTATCAAAAATATCGGATCCGTATTGTAAATATTTCTGTGGGTACTGTATACAAAACCTGGTGTGACCATCATATACTGATCCAGGGAGTAGAAGAACTGTGGGATCAGGGGCTTATAGTCGTAGCAGCGGCAGGGAATCAGGGGCCAAAGCCGGGAAGCATCACAGCTCCCGGCAGCAGCAAAAAAGTGATCACAGTAGGATCCAGCGACATGCTTACTGGAAGTACTGCTGTATCCGGACGGGGACCTACTTTTGAATGTGTCTGTAAGCCAGATCTTGTGGCGCCGGGAAACCGGATCACATCCTGTATGCCAGGCGGCAGCTACGGCATCAAAAGCGGCACATCTATGTCTACTCCCCTGGTCTCCGGAGCCATTGCCCGGATGTTAGAAAAAGATCCTCTTCTTACTAATGTAGAGATCAAGATGATGCTCCGGGACAGTGCTGATGATATGGGACTTCCGAGAAACCAGCAAGGATGGGGGAAATTCAACTTTAAACGTTTTATGGAAATGTAGGATCATCGAAAATATCTTTGTTTTGCAAAGCCCAAAAGCGTTGACGTATGGGAAGTTTTTTTGTACAATATTTTTCATAATGTGACCAGAAACAGTATATACTGATTCCGGACTGAGAGGAGAATGACAGATGGAAAAAATCAAGATGACCACACCACTTGTGGAGATGGACGGAGACGAGATGACTCGTATCCTTTGGAAAATGATCAAAGATGAATTGCTGCTCCCTTATATTGACTTGAATACAGAATACTATGACCTGGGGCTTGCATACAGAAATGAAACAGATGATCAGGTGACCATTGATGCGGCAGAGGCAACAAAAAAATATGGTGTAGCGGTAAAATGTGCCACCATCACTCCAAATCAGGCCCGTATGAAAGAATACAGCCTCAAAAAAATGTACAAAAGCCCTAACGGTACCATTCGTGCTATTCTGGATGGAACTGTTTTCCGTGCACCCATCGTAGTAAAAGGAATAGAGCCCTGTGTACGCAACTGGAAAAAACCGATCACCCTGGCTCGTCATGCATACGGAGATATTTATAAGAATACTGAATTTTATGTAGATAAACCTGGCAAAGTAGAGCTGGTATACACCTCTGAAGACGGAGAGGAAAAGCGTGCTCTTGTGCAGGAATTTAAAACTCCCGGTGTTGCCATGGGAATGCACAACATGGAATCCTCCATTGAAAGCTTTGCCAGAAGCTGTTTCAACTATGCACTGGATACCAGACAGGATGTGTGGTTTGGCGCCAAGGATACCATTTCCAAAACTTATGACGCTAAATTTAAAGAAGTGTTCCAGAAGATTTATGAGGACGAATTTAAAGAGAGATTTGAAGAGCAGGGACTTGTTTACTTCTACAGTCTTATTGATGATATTGTTGCCCGTGTCATGAAAGCTGAGGGCGGATTTATCTGGGCATGCAAAAACTACGATGGAGACGTAATGAGTGATATGGTCTCATCTGCATTTGGTTCTCTTGCAATGATGACTTCTGTACTGGTTTCCCCGCAGGGATACTATGAGTACGAGGCAGCTCATGGAACCGTACAGAGACATTATTACCGTCATATGGAAGGGAAAGAAACTTCTACCAACTCAGTTGCTACTATTTTTGCCTGGACAGGAGCTCTCCGCAAACGTGGGGAAATGGATGGAAATCAGGAGCTGATGGCATTTGCAGATAAGCTGGAAAAAGCCACTCTTACAACTATTGAAGATGGAAAGATGACCAAGGATCTTGCACTGATTACCAGCCTGAAACATCCGAAGGTACTTTCCAGCAGAGAATTTATTCTTGCAGTCCGTGATTCTCTGAATCGTCTGATGAAATAAAAATACTTTCGGGAGATATACATGAAGTTTAAAAATGGGAAATCCTCAGGCGAGGGTTTCCCATTTCTCATATAATTCTTCCAGTTCAGCCTGGATTGCTTCTTTTTCGCGGCTTAATTCAGCACAGCGTCCCACATTGGTACAGACATCGGGAAGTACTAGCGTGTCATCGATTTCTTTATCTCTGGTTTCCAGTTCTTCAATACGGGCTTCTGTTTTTTTCAGTTCGTTTTCCTGTTTACGTCTGCGGGCCTGTTCCTCTTTTTGCTGCTGCCAGGTAAGCTTATTATCGGAAACAGTTTCCGGAATTTCCGGAACAGCAGCTGCCTGCTGAACAGGAGCATATTTTTCTGTAAGCTCTTCTTTTTTCTCCAGATAATAATCATAATCGCCAATATAATTGACTACAGCCTGGTTTGTAAGATCCAGGATCCTGGTAGCGGTCTGATTGATAAAATAACGGTCGTGAGATACATAAAGGACAGTACCTGTGTAGCTGTTTAATGCCTCTTCCAGAATTTCCTTAGATGCAATGTCCAAATGGTTGGTAGGCTCATCCAGGATCAGGAAATTGGCTTCTGAAAGCATCAGTTTGGCAAGGGATACACGACCTCTTTCTCCACCGGAAAGAGCGGAAATTTCCTTGAATACATCATCTCCGGTAAAAAGGAATGCTGCCAGCATGTTACGGATCTCTGTTTCCGTAAGAGTTGGATACGTATCTGAAATTTCCTGAAAAATAGTTTTTTCTGTGTGAAGTACATGATGTTCCTGGTCATAGTAACCGATCTGTACTTTGGAACCAAGGGAAAAACTGCCTGCATCTGCAGGAAGGATGCTGTTCAGAATCTTCAGCATAGTGGTTTTTCCGGTTCCGTTGTTTCCAATCAGAGCAATGCGCTCCCCGCGTTTGATCTGAAAAGAAATATCAGTAAAAAGCGTCTGACCGGGAAAACTTTTAGAAAGACCTTCCACAGTAAGGACATCATTTCCACTGACTACCCGAGGCTCCAGAGAGAGGCGCATCTGGGTCTGTATTTCTACAGGTTTATCAAGTCTCTGGATCTTGTTCAGCATTTTTTCGCGGCTTTCTGCCCGACGGATGGATTTCTCCCGGTTAAAGGATTTCAGTTTAACGATCACTGCTTCCTGGTGTTTGATCTCCCGCTGCTGGTTAAGGTATGCTTTGTACTGTGCATCACGAAGCTGCGCTTTTTTTTCTGCATAGGCAGAATAATTTCCCTGGAAAGAGGTGACCTGTCCCGCTTCAATCTCCACAACTTTTGTAACAACCTTGTCCAAAAAATAACGGTCATGAGAAACGATAAATACAGCTCCGGGATAATTCAGAAGATAAGTTTCCAGCCAGGCGATACTTTCCATATCCAGATGGTTGGTAGGCTCATCCAGAAGCAGGATGTCCGGTTTTGAGATCAGCAGCTTGCCCAGAGCCACCCGGGTCTTCTGACCGCCGGAAAGGGTTTCGATCTCTTTGCCGAAATCTTCTTCTGAAAACCCAAGTCCTTTCAGAACGCCCATCAGTTCGCTTTTGTACGCATAGCCGTTTTCCAGTTCAAATTCGTGGGTCAGGCGGGTGTAGGTATTCATCAGACGTTCCAGTTCCTGGCCCTGAACATGTTTCATTTCCTGTTCCATGGAGCGCATCCGTTCCTCCATGTCGATGATATACTGCTTAGTGGTAAGAAGCTCTTCATAAATAGTGCGATGGCCGTGGATATCCTGATACTGTGCCAGATATCCCATGCGCTTATCTTTTGCAAGAACTACGTTTCCGGAATCGGAAGAGATCTCTTCCATGATGATCCTGAGAAGGGTGGTCTTTCCTGCGCCGTTATTGCCGATAAGAGCGGCTTTTTCCCGCTCTTCTATGTGAAAAGAAGCATCTTTTAAAATCTCTTTTTCTCCAAAAGATTTACAGATGCTCTGACATGCTAAAATCATTATGGTTCCTCCAGAAATTACCTTATTTCATTTGTGCATATGGTAAGATTATAAAGCTATTACAATGATTTTGTAAAGACCAAAAAGTTTTTGTAATGAGAAAAAACTTTATTTGACATTAAAATAACATTTCGTTATAATTAGATAGGAAATCAGAAGGAGGGTCATCTCGTGGAGGCAAAACAAATTTCAAAAGCAGTGATCAAAAGGCTGCCCCGTTATTATCGATATCTTGGAGAATTGCTGGAAGAAAATGTAGAAAGAATTTCTTCCAATGACCTCAGCAAGAAAATGCATGTTACAGCATCCCAGATCCGCCAGGATCTGAATAATTTCGGTGGGTTTGGCCAGCAGGGCTATGGTTATAATGTAAAATATCTTTATACGGAGATTGGTAAGATCCTGGGACTGGATACGGTCCATCCCATGGTCATCGTCGGTGCCGGTAATCTGGGTCAGGCTCTGGCAAATTATGTGGATTTTGAGAAACGTGGATTTAAACTCATGGGTATTTTTGATATCAATCCGGTACTGGAGGGGATTGCAGTGCGCGGTATTGAAATCCAGATGATCAGCGATCTGCCCTTTTTCCTGAAAGAAAATCAGATCGAGATCGCGATTCTGACACTTCCGAAAAACAAGGCCGGAGATATGGCAGATATCCTTATTGAAAACGGGATCAAAGCCATCTGGAATTTTGCACATATCGATCTGGAGACTCCCGATGATGTGATCGTGGAAAATGTACATCTTTCAGAAAGTCTTATGAGACTTTCCTATAATCTGAGTCAGTACCGTCAGGAACATGAAAACAGCTGATAAGTCCTGGTTTACGGACATTTTATAAGTGCTTGTTAAAACAGGCTGTCACCCTATTTCCAGGCGTGGCAGCCTGTTGTTGTGTGCAGAAAGGACGGAAACATGAAAAAAGCAGTAAGCTGCAGTCTTATGAAAAAACTGGATCAGAATACGATCCTGAAGATTGGAATCCCCTCTTTGGTCCTTATGGAGAGAGCAGCCCTAAAGACGGCAGAAGAAATGGAAAAAATCCTGAAAAATAGAAAAAATGAGGAAAAGATCCTCTGTGTCTGTGGAAGCGGAAATAACGGAGGAGACGGTATTGCTGTTGCAAGGATCCTGTTTCTCCATGGGTATCATTCAGAAATCCTTCTTGCAGGAGATCCTTCTCATATGACAGAAGAAACAGAACAACAGTATCGCATTGCTCAAAATTATCAGGTGCCTGTTGTGAATAACCCGGAATGGCAGGAATATACTACTATAGTAGATGCCCTTTTTGGTGTGGGACTGGCCCGTCCTGTAAAGGGAAGATATGCAGACCTGATCCGTGACATGAACCGGGCTTCCGGGTGGAAGGTGGCAGTAGATATCCCTTCCGGAATCAACGGAGATACCGGCGAAGTGATGGGGACTGCTTTTTCGGCAGATCTGACTGTGACCTTTGCTTTTCGAAAAGCTGGTCTTTGTCTTTATCCAGGCAGAAGACTTGCCGGAAAAACAATAACTGCAGATATCGGCATCTACGGAGCTCCGGAAATGATGGATTCTTGTTGTATACTGGAGGACAGTGATATAGAAAAGCTGCCCAAAAGAAATCTGGAAGGCAATAAAGGGACTTTCGGTAAGGTACTCGCTGTTGCAGGAAGTACCGGAATGTGCGGAGCAGCCTATTTCTGTGCGGCTGCTGCTCTGGCAGCCGGTGCCGGCATGGTGAAGATCCTGACAGAAAAAGACAACCGGATTCCATTGCAGACGTTGCTTCCAGAAGCGATCATTGACTGCGGTGAAGAGCCGAAAGAATGGGAAAAAGCACTGGACTGGTGTAATGTGCTGATCATTGGACCAGGACTTGGAAAGTCGGAAAGAAGTCGGAAAATGCTGCCGTGGTTTCTGGAACATACCTGGGAGAAAAAGCCGATGATCCTGGATGCAGACGGACTGAACCTCCTGGCAGAGAATCCCCGGTGGAGGAAGTTTCTTGGAAAACGTGCAGTTCTGACTCCGCATATGGGAGAAATGAGCCGCCTTACCGGAAAAACAGTAGCTGAGCTTCAGAAGGATCGTATAGCCGCAGCCAGAGAACTGGCAGAGAAAACCGGAGCAGTCTGTGTTTTGAAGGATGCATGTACTGTAACGGCTTCTCCTGACGGTGCTGTGTGGCTGAACCTATCGGGAAATCCGGGAATGGCAGCAGCGGGAAGCGGGGATGTGCTTACCGGTGTACTGGCAGGAATGTTCTGCGCAGATCTGGAAAACGGTCTGGCTGAACCGGACAAATCGGCAGCTCTTGGTGTTTATATCCATGGAAGAGCAGGAGAACTGGCAGCCAAAACAAAAGGAGAATACGGAATGAAAGCAGGAGACTTGCTCCCGGCAGTTTCTGAAGTGACAGGATACGGAGGAAGATATGAAAAAATATGACAGAATCAAAGCAGTTGTTTCTCTGGATGCCATAAATCATAATTTCAGAGAAATGAGAAAAAACATAAAAAAAGATACAAAGATCATTGCTGTGATCAAGGCAGATGGATACGGCCATGGTGCAGAAGCTGTTGCAGCACTGATCCACGACCGTGACTATATCTGGGGATTCGCAGTTGCAACTGCTGAGGAGGCCCTTCAGCTTCGTTCCTTTGGTGTGAAGAAGCCGATTCTTATTCTTGGGATTGTATTTGAAGAATATTTTCCGGAAATGATCGCTGAGAATATACGGCTGACTGTCTGTGAATACGCAATGGCGCAAAAATTATCTAAGGAAGCAGCCCGCCAGGGAAAAAACGTACATATCCATCTGGGGCTGGATACGGGAATGAGCCGCATCGGTTTTGCAGATGTACCTGAAAGTGCAGAAGAGATCCGCCAGATCTCACTTCTTCCGAATATCCGTATAGAAGGCATGTTCACTCATTTTGCCAGAGCGGATGAAAAAGACCGATCCCCGGCGGAAAAACAGCTTGACCGATATTTATCCTTTGCAGGACTTCTTGAAGAAAAAAATATTGATATTCCTTTGAAACACTGCTCTAACAGTGCGGGAATCATCCGTATGCCGGAAGCAAACCTGAATGCGGTCCGGGCTGGGATCACTATATATGGGATTTATCCGTCTGACAAGGTGGAAAGAGATCCGGTAAAATTAGAACCGGTCATGGAACTGAAAAGCCATATAAGTTATATGAAGAAACTGAAGGCTGGAGCCGAAGTCAGCTACGGAGGTACTTTTAAAGCGGAAAAAGATATGAAAGTGGCTACGATTCCGGTGGGCTATGCAGATGGATATCCAAGAAGCCTGTCAAATAAAGGGTTTGTTCTGATCCGTGGGAAGAAAGCTCCCATTATCGGCCGTGTCTGCATGGATCAGTTTATGGTGGATGTATCTCATATACCGGAAGCACAGAAAGGTGATGAAGTAACTCTGATCGGAAAAGATGGAGACCATTTTATCAGTATGGAGGAGATTGGAAATCTGTCCGGCAGATTTTCTTATGAGTTTGCCTGCGATATCGGCAAACGTGTGCCAAGGGTTTATATGAAAAACGGAAAGAAATGGGGAGAACTGACTTTTTTTAAATGATCCCTGACGGAAGAAACTGGAAATATCACGCATGTATACACAAGAAAAATCTGGAAATACTCATCAGTAGAGAAAACAGGATCGGAGTGTGAATTGTGTGGTAATAAAAAGAGGGGATATATTTTATGCGGATCTGAGACCTGTGGTAGGTAGTGAACAGGGTGGGATACGCCCGGTTTTGATCATACAGAATGATGTTGGAAACCGGCACAGTCCTACAGTGATCTGTGCAGCTATTACTTCAAAGATGAATAAGGCGAAACTGCCCACTCATATTGAGATAGATGCTTCTGCTTATGGCATTGAAAAGGATTCCGTGATCCTTTTGGAGCAGCTCCGCACCATTGACAAAAGAAGACTGAAAGATAAGGTATGTCATTTAGATCAGGGAATGCTGGATCGTGTCAATCATGCCCTTGAGATCAGTCTGGAGCTTAGTTTTTAGGAGAATCCCCGGGAATCCTTGACGAATCAATGGGAAAGTGCTATATTTTAGCAGTGATTATGCGAATCTGCAGTTGTTTCTGATATCTGACAGATCGTGAGAAAAGAAAGGAAATACTAAATGGACGACGGCAGTCGATGGCCCCTGTGGGGGCTGATTGTTCTGATACTGTTGATCCTGCTGAACGGTATATTTTATGGATTTGCCGCAGCAGTGAGAAACTTAAGTCAGAGTGAAATACAAAAAATGGCAGAGGAAGGTAATAAAAAGGCCATTCTTCTGAAGCGGCTTCTGGAGGAACCCGTGCGTTATGTAAATGCCATTCCCCTGATTGTAACCGCTTCGGGAATTTTTATGGGTGTTTTTCTTGTGCCGATGCTTGCGCGGATGTCTCACCGTTACATAGATCAGTTTCCGGCACTGATCCTGATCTCCGTTCTCTGCGTTATGATCCTTGCTTCCTTTGGGATCCTTATGTTCCGGCGTATTGGAAGTTACCGTTCCCAGCGATATGCTTTCCGTTATATCGGGCTTATTAATGCGGTGGTCACTGTTTTATGGCCGCTTACTTTGCTGGTGACTGCTCTTGCAAGGATGACAGCAGTGATCTTTGGAGTAGGACTTCGTGAACAACAGGAGGCTGTAACAGAAGAAGAGATCATTTCTATTGTAGATGAAGCCCATGAGCAGGGAGTCATTGAAAAAAATGAAGCGGAAATGATACAAAATATCATCTCATTTAATGAGACAAAAGTTGGAGACATCATGACTCACCGGACCGCTGTGGTAGGTTTTGACCAGGAGAGGTTTTTGAAAGATGTCATTGATGAGATGCTGGAGGAAGGAAATTCTCGTTATCCGGTTTATGCAGAGGATATGGATGACATCCAGGGATTGATTCATTATAAGGACGCTCTGAAGTTTATGACTCAGAATCCATGGGCAAAATTCAAACCTTTAAAAGAGCTTCCAGGGCTGATCCGAAAAGCAGATTTCGTTCCGGAATCAGCCAGTATCAGTAATCTGTTCCGCACTATGCAGCTGAAACAGACACATATGGCAGTTGTAGTAGATGAATACGGGCAGACCGAAGGAATCGTTACCATGGAAGATATTCTGGAAGAAATTGTCGGAGAGATTCTGGATGAATACGATGGAGACGAAGATATTACCATCAGGACCCAGACGGATAACAGTATTTTGATAGATGGATTTGCCGAAATCGAGGATGTAGAAGAGGAACTGGGCATCAGTTTTGGGCATGTGGAAGTGGCCACCCTCAATGGTTTTCTGACGGAAATGCTGGGTCATATCCCTACAGAGGCAGATCTGGAAAAAGAACTTGTTGCAAACGGTTACCGATTTAAGATCATTTCCCTTGGTCACAGGACTATTGGAAAGGTACGGGCCGAAAAAATAAAATAAAATAAAGGATAATGACACAAAAGGAGAAAGTAAGTTATGTCAGGACATTCAAAATTTGCAAACATAAAGCATAAGAAAGAAAAGAACGACGCAAAAAAAGGTAAAATCTTTACCGTTATCGGACGAGAGATCGTTATGGCTGTAAAGGCAGGCGGCCCGGATCCGAACAATAACAGCAAGCTTCGTGACGTGATCGCCAAGGCAAAGGCAAACAATATGCCAAACGATACCATTGAGCGTGGAATCAAAAAAGCAGCAGGTGCAGACTCTGCAGACAACTATGAACATGCTACATACGAGGGATACGGACCAAACGGCGTTGCCATCATCGTAGAAACACTGACTGACAATAAGAACCGTACTGCCAGCAATGTAAGAAATGCTTTTACAAAGGGCTATGGCAGCATTGGAACTCAGGGCTGTGTATCCTTTATGTTCGATCAGAAGGGACAGATCATCATTGACAAAGAAGAGTGTGAAATGGACGCTGATGAGCTGATGATGGTTGCTCTTGATGCAGGAGCAGAGGATTTCAGCGAAGAAGAAGACAGTTTTGAGGTGATCACAGCACCGGATGACTTCAGCGCAGTAAGAGAAGCTCTGGAAGCTGCCGGCGTACCTATGCTGGAAGCGCAGGTTGCCATGGTTCCCCAGACCTATGTAGAACTTACCGATGAAAAAGATATTAAGAACCTTCAGAAGACTTTAGATCTTCTGGATGAGGATGACGACGTTACCGACGTATGGCATAACTGGGATGAATAAATGAGAATAGCCCTCGAACCCTTGCTGACAGGGGATTTGAGGGCTGTTTTTATCTGGGAAGGAAAATGCTTTCTATTACAAAATGTCTTTCGGTGATGCTATACTTTTGAAACACAGATGATTGCTTTAAAGGATACTGTATGCTAAAATAAAAATGGTCTTATTTGATGACCGTTAAAATTCTTAAAATAATAAAATCGATTCTGTTTTTTCTTATAGTATGTAGTGTGACATACTCATTTCTGCAATTCAGTTCGATAAAAACAGCACATTAACACAAAACAGAAAATCAATGGCACCTTGATAATTGAATAGACTTTACACTCTCGAGGTGATATAATGTCTCTACTGATATAAATATGGGTTATACGGATTGTGTGTAAACAGGGAGGAATACAAAATGTTAGACCATAATGATATCGAAATCCTAAAAAATCTGATGCAGGGTGTTGTAAAAGAATCCGAACACAGCATCTTAAATAAAGTAGATGTAAGACTGACTGAAACCGAGCAGAATATTCTGGAGAAAGTCGATGTAAGAATTGCCGAGACCGAGCAGAATATCCTGGAAAAGGTTGATGTAAGAATTGCCGAGACCGAACAGAATATCCTGGAGAAAGTCGACGTGAGAATCGCCGAAACCGAGCAGAATATTTTGGAGAAAGTCGATGTAAGAATTGTCGAAACCGAGCAGAATATTCTGGAAAAGGTCGATGTAAGAATCGCCGAAACCGAGCAGAATATTCTGGAGAAGGTTGATGTAAGAATCGCTGAAACCGAGCAGAATATTCTGGAGAAGGTCGACGTAAGAATCGCTGAAACCGAGCAGAATATCTTGGAAAAGGTCGATGTAAGAATCGCTGAAACCGAACAGAATATCCTGGAGAAAGTCGATGTAAGAATTGTCGAGACTGAGCAGAAATTGGAGGAACAGATCACCCGTTCTGAAAATCTGATACTTAATGAACTTGACAGGGTGCAGACTCATTTGGAAAAAGACATTGCAAAAACACAGGAAAATCTGGATGAGCTGAAACAATTTTACAGAATCGACAGACTGGAAACAGACAATACTTCGTTACTTTTGAAAATGTATAACGATATGCAAAAAGAAATCGCAGAAATCAAAGCGAAAATAGCATAACCCGGAACTGCCAAAAGAGTGTAAAGCCTATAGAATTATTAAGGCTCTATACTCTTTTTGTTTTTGGGATTCGGATCCTGACATATTATGCATAATCCAGAAATGTAAGGCACATAATAATTCCGAACTGCTCGCATACATGGAGGTGCTCAAAATTGGAAAAATATGATTCTAATAATATGGAAAACACCGAGCAAAAGGAGTTTGAATTAAAAGAAACGGATCAGCAGAATGATCAGATCAGAGAAATGGGACAGGTGACTCTGGATAAGAATCCTGAAAAACGCAGAGTAGAGCTTCTGACTATCATAGGGGAAGTGGAGGGGCATGAATCTGCACCTTCTCAGAGCAAAACCACTAAATACGAACATGTACTGCCAAAACTGGCTATGGTAGAGGATGACAAAGAAATTGAAGGTCTTCTGATACTCCTTAATACAGTTGGAGGTGATGTGGAAGCCGGCCTTGCCATTGCGGAAATGATCGCGTCCTTAAGTATCCCTACAGTATCCCTGGTCCTTGGAGGAGGCCATTCGATCGGAGTGCCTATGGCTGTTTCTGCAGATTATTCCTTTGTAGTTCCCAGTGCTACGATGGTGATTCATCCGGTACGTTCCAGTGGAATGTTTATTGGAGTTGCTCAGACTTATCGAAACATGGAAAAAATCCAGGACCGGATCACGAATTTTATAGCCAGCCATTCTCATACGACGCAGAAACGTCTGGAAGAGCTTATGCTGGATACTACTCAGCTGGTAAAAGATGTGGGGACTATGCTTGAGGGGAAAGAGGCAGTGAAAGAAGGATTGATTGATGAGGTCGGAGGCATGAAAGAGGCCCTCGCCAAGCTCTATGAATTGATCGATGCCCGTAAGAAAAGAAAGAGAAAAGAGAATTCTTTTTAAAATTAGTCACTTTTTTAACAAATTATGAAAAATCCTGTAGTTTTTCCTTTGATTGTCCTTCCTTTTGTGATATAATACCATAGAATGAGCAGTTTATTTTATTTTATATAGGAGGGACAATCATATGAGCAATACGTGTGGATGTCAGAACAGTGACAACGGGTCATTCGCTGAGCTGGCTCCGGTGCTTGAGAAATACGCTAAGGTACCGGGAAGTCTGATCACTATCCTTCAGCAGACTCAGGATATCTACGGTTATCTTTCTATGGATGCGATCAACTATATCGCAGAGAGAACCGGGATCATGCCTGCCAAGATCTATGGTGTGGCAACGTTCTATGCACAGTTCCGCTTACAGCCGATCGGCAAATACCTTATCATGCTCTGTAAAGGTACAGCCTGTCATGTAAATGGTTCTGATATGATCGAGGAGGCAGTTTGCGAGCACCTTGGAATCAAGGACGGAGAAACAACCGAGGACGGTCTGTTTACACTGAATAATGTGGCATGTCTTGGCTGCTGTTCTCTGGCACCTGTTATGATGGTGAAATCAGCAGACGGTGAAGAGACATATGGAAACCTGACAAAATCTTCCGTTAAGAAGATCCTTGACGATTATAAAGCGAAAAACGCATAGGAGGTAGAGATATGAAAGTTGTTGTAGGACAAGGCAGCTGTGGTATTGCTACCGGAGCGAAGAAGACCTCTGATGAGTTTCAGCGCATCGTAGCAGAAAAAAATCTTACAAATGTCGTGATCGACAAAACAGGATGTATCGGTACCTGTTATCTGGAGCCTATCGTTGATGTATATAACGACGAAGGTGCTCTTGAGGCAAGATATGTCAAATGTACAACAGATAAAGTAGAGCGCATCGTGGAAGAACACCTGATGGGCGGCAAACCGGTAGAAGAATATGTAATCCCGGCTGAGGATGAGGCTTTCCTCTCCCAGCAGCAGAGAATCGTTCTCCGTAACTGCGGACAGATCAATCCTGAAAAGATCGAAGAGTACATAGCTACCGGCGGTTATGAAGCAGCACGCAAAGTTATCACATCCATGACTCCGGATGAAGTAATCGAGGAGATCAAGGTTTCAGGACTTCGCGGACGTGGAGGTGCCGGTTTCCCTACATGGTTCAAATGGAATGCCATCAAATCCAATAAGGGCGCACAGAAATATATGGTATGTAATGCAGACGAGGGTGACCCGGGTGCGTTCATGGACCGTTCCGTACTTGAGGGCGATCCACATTCCCTTCTGGAAGGTATGATTATCGGCGGTTTTGCTGCCGGAGCTACAGAAGGAATCATTTACTGCCGTGCCGAGTATCCGCTTGCGATTGCACGTCTGGAAATCGCTATGGCACAGGCAAGAGAAAAAGGTTATTTAGGAAAAAATCTGTTTGGAACAGATTTCAACTTTGATATCCGCATCAAAGCTGGTGCAGGTGCATTCGTATGTGGTGAGGAGACCGCCCTGATCGCTTCTCTGGAAGGTGAAAGAGGTATGCCGCGTCTGAAACCTCCGTTCCCAGCTGCAAAGGGATACTGGAAGCTTCCGACCAACATCAATAACGTAGAAACCTATGCAAACGTTGCATGGATCATCGCAAACGGCGGTCAGGCATTCGCTGACAGAGGCGCTGAAAAGTCCAAAGGCTCCAAGGTATTCGCTCTTGCAGGTAAGATCAAGAAGGGCGGTCTTGTAGAGGTTCCTATGGGAATGACTCTGAAAGAGGTTATTTACAATATCGGCGGCGGAATCAAGAATGATAAAGAATTCAAGGCTGTTCAGATGGGTGGTCCATCCGGCGGATGTATTCCGGCAGAACTGATCGATACTCCGGTTACCTATGAAGATATCAATAAAACAGGTGCCATCGTTGGTTCCGGCGGTATGATCGTTATGGATGAGGATACCTGTATGGTAGATATGGCCCGCTTCTTCCTTGACTTTACTAAGAAAGAATCCTGCGGTAAATGTAACTACTGCCGTATCGGTACCAAGAGAATGCTGGAGATTCTGGAAAGAATCACAAAAGGCGAGGGCCGTGACGGAGATATCGAGCTTCTGGAAGAACTGGCAGCAAAGATCAAGGACGGCGCTATGTGCGGACTTGGACAGACTGCTCCGAACCCGGTACTGACTACTCTGAAATACTTCCGCAATGAGTATGAGGATCATATTTACAATCATAAATGTACTGCAAAATCCTGTAAGGCTCTTATTCACTATGAGATCACAGAGGACTGCAAGGGCTGTACAGCCTGTGCAAGACACTGCCCGGTAGGAGCGATCAGCGGCGAGAAGAAACAGCAGCATAAGATCGATCCGGCTATCTGCATTAAGTGCGGCAAGTGTGAAGAATCCTGTAAATTTGGTGCAGTAAAGAGAGTTTAATAGGAGGTATAGACTGTGAATAAATACAGATTAAATATCGACGGAAAAGAGGTCTACGGACTTCCCGGACAGACCATTCTTGATGTCTGCAAAGAGAACGATATTTTTATCCCTACTCTTTGCTATGATGAAAGAACTGAAATCTACGGTGCATGTGGTCTTTGTATGGTAGAAATGGAAGGCAATCCGAAGCTTTGGAAAGCCTGTGCAACAGAGATTGCACCGAATATGATCATCCATACCAATACACCACGCGTTATTGAATCCAGAAAAACAAACCTGGAGCTTCTTCTTTCCAACCACAAAGGCGACTGCCGTCCGCCATGTATGCTTGCCTGTCCGGCAGGAACAGACTGCCAGGGATATGTAGGTCTGATTGCAAACGGCCAGTATGAAGAAGCAATTAAACTGATCAGAGACAACATTCCGCTTCCGGGCGCAATCGGACGTGTCTGTCCTCATCCATGTGAGACAGCCTGCCGTCGCGGTCTGGTAGACGAGCCGATCGCTATCGCAAATCTGAAGAGATTTGCAGCAGATACAGACGAATTCGGCGAAGATCCATTTGTTCCGGAGTGCGAGCCGGATACAGGTAAGAATGTTGCCATCATCGGTGGTGGTCCTTACGGTATCTCCATGGCATATTTCCTTCGTCAGCTTGGTCATGACATTACTATTTACGAGGCAATGCCGAAACTTGGCGGTATGCTTCGCTATGGTATTCCGGAGTATCGTCTTCCGAAAGAAGTTCTGGATGAAGAGATTGCAGTTCTTGAAAAAATGGGCGTGACCATGGTCACAAACACCAAGATCGGCGAGGATATTTCCTTTGAAACTATCCGCAGAGATTATGACGCTGTCTGTGTAGGTATTGGTGCATGGGTATCCACCGGTGTCCGCTGTAAAGGCGAGGATGCAGAAGGTGTGATCGGTGGTATTGATTTCCTTCGTAAGGTTGTCCGCAATGAAGACATTGACCTTGGCAAAAACGTTGCTATCGTCGGCGGCGGCAACACAGCTATGGATGCCTGCCGTACAGCAGTACGTCTTGGCGCTGACAAGGTTTATAATATTTACAGAAGAACAAAAGACGAGATGCCTGCAGATATGATTGAAATCGAAGAGGCAGAGGAAGAGGGCGTAATCTTCCTGAATCTGACAAATCCTCTTGAGATCATCTCTGACGAAAACGGACATTGCCGTCAGATGGTACTTCAGGTTATGGAGCTTGGTGAGCCGGATGCTTCCGGTCGTCGCGCACCGGTTCCGGTAGAAGGCAAGACAGAGACTATCGACGTAGATACTGTCATCCTGGCTATCGGACAGAGAGTAAATGCAGAAGGAATGGAAGGCGTTGAGCTTACAAGAAAAGGCGGCCTTGTATACGATAAGGATACCTACATGACAGCGCTTCCTGGCGTATTTGCCGGCGGTGACTGTGGTAATGACAAGATCTCCATCGCAGTTGAGTCTATCGGTGATGCAAAGAAGAGCTATCTGATCGTAGACGCTTATCTCCGTGGAGAAGAGATCAAATACGAGCCAAACTATTATGTAACCAAAAAGGACGTAACTCCGGCTACATTTGAAGACCGTGAGAGAATGTGCCGTCCGACTATGGAACAGCTGAATGCAGAAGAAAGAAAAGACAACTTTACAGAGGTTGTATTCGGATATGACGAAGAGCAGGCAGTTGAGGAAGCTCACCGTTGTCTGGAGTGCGGATGTAAGGATTACTTTGAATGTAAACTTATTTCCTACGCAAACATGTACAATGTAGATCCAGACCGCCTGGCAGGTGACATTAATGAAGTGGAATTCCATGATGAGCATCCGTTCATCCTGAGGGATCCAAATAAATGTATCCTCTGCGGGCTTTGTGTACGTGCCTGTGACGAGGTGATGGGCGTAGGCGCTCTCGGCCTTGTGAAACGTGGATTTGACACAGTTGTTATGCCGGCACTTGAGCAGCCGCTTTCTGAAACAGGATGTATCTCCTGCGGTCAGTGTGTAAGTGTTTGTCCGACAGGTGCTCTTCAGGAGAACCTGACTCTGGAAAAATCTGTTCCGCTTGATACAGATGTTACAGATACTACCTGTGCATACTGTTCTGTAGGATGCTCCATGCATCTGGAAACCTATGGCGACATGCTTGTAAAAGCTGTACCGGACAGAGAAGGCGCTGTGAATAAGGGACTTCTCTGCGGAAGAGGTAAATTCGGCTTTGACTGCTCCGTAATGGAAGGCAAGATTCTTGAACCAATGGCAAGAAAAGACGGAGAACTTACTGAGGTAGATTATCATGAGGCATTTGTCCTTACTACTAAGAAAGCAGAGGCTCTTGCAGCTAAATATGGCAGAAATGCAGTAGCAGTAGCAATCTCTGACAGATACACAAATGAAGAAGCATATGTGATCAAGAAATTTGCAGATTCTATCGGCGCTAAAACACTTTGCTTCAACAACAGAGAAAACGGACTTGAGAAGGTTCTTGGCGTAAACGCTACACCAAATACCATCAATGAGCTTCTTTCTGCAGAAGTGATCCTCTGTGCAGGATTTATTGCAAAGGAAAACCAGGTGATCCGTCTGAAACTGAAACAGGCAGCTAAGAACGGTGCAAAAGTTATCCTTGTAAATCCGGAAGGATATGCACAGGATCATATGAGCTTCGTTTATAAGACTGTTGAAACAGACAACAGCCTTGGATTCTTCAAGGGCGTTGCAAAAGCACTGACAGATATGGGCAAGGGCACAGCTGTAGAAGGCTTTGACGCATTCAGGGCTTCTGTAGACAATACTTCCGTATCCGAAGATGCAAAAGAGATCGCTGAACTGTATGCAAATGCAAAGAAGGCAATGATCGTATTCCAGCAGAATGTTGTAACTACTGAAGCAGCAGCACTTCTTGGTGACATCGCAGTTGTTTCCGGTCATATCGGAAAAGCCCGTGATGGTATCCTCATGCTGAAAGCAAAGAACAACAGCCAGGGTCTGGTTGACCTGGGCGTTACTGCAGGTGCAGAAGCAATGGAAGGCGTAAAAGCACTTCTGGTATTTGGCGAGGATCCGGATCCGGCACTTCTCAAAGAGCTGGTATTCCTGATGGTTTGCGATACTCATATGACTGAATCTGCAAAATTTGCTGACGTTGTGATCCCTGGAACAGGATTTGCTTCTACTTACGGTACTTTCACCAACACAGAGCGCAGACTCCAGGTTGTTGAGCAGGCTATCGAAGAAGACGTGGTATTCTCCAACTGGGAAGTTGCAGCAGAGCTGGCTCATGTATATGAAGTGGAAATGCCGTTTGATGATATCGAAGATATCTCTGATGAAATGAACGATAAACTTCCTGTTTACCGTTATGCAGAAATGGGCGAGATCTACGGCGGAGTTCTTGCATGTGAAAATGCAAAACTGGTTGCAGTAGAGGATGCATCATTTGTTGCACCGCTTCGTTCTACAGATCATCTCATGAACATGATCGATGCAAGATTACCTCACGCAAACTAAATAACATCAGAATTAAGAGGCCGGATTTTCCGGTCTCTTTTTATCGCTCACATGTTCGATTTTTTGTGTGTTCTCTTGTAACTTACCTGGAAATATGATATACTTGTTTCGTTCAGTGAGCAGTTTTCACTGAAATGATGGAAAACCGACGAAAGAAAAGGATAAAATTATGACGGTATTGTATATAGTATTACTGGCAGTGATACAGGGGATACTGGAGTTTCTTCCAGTAAGCAGTTTCGGCCATCTCTGCATAATTCAGGATCTTCTGGGAATGGAAAGAGGGCCAGGACTTCTTCTGGAAACCATGCTCCACTTTGGTACACTTGCCGCTGTGATCCTGACCTTCCGGAAAGACATTATCCGTATTGGTCTGGAAACATTAGATATGCTCAGCGACCTGGTGGGCAATCTGTCTCTTTATATTCATAATCGCAGGACCGGAGACAAACTTCGCTATGCCAGGATCATCAGCAGCACTTATAAGAAATTTGCGCTTTTAATCTGGGTGTCCATGATCCCCACGGTTTTTCTGGGCTATACTGCCCGCAGATTGGCGGCGCTTGCTTCTCAATCGAAGCTGATCCCCGGAGCAGGGATCCTGATCACAGGGATCCTTCTTCTTGTGGTGGATTTCAGCCGGCTTGGAGGCCACAAGGCTGCCCGGGACGCTGAATTCGGAAATGCCATGTGGATCGGTATCTGTCAGGGGCTTTCTGTGTTTCCAGGACTTTCCAGAAGTGGTCTTACTATCAGTGCGGGATTGATGAGCGGATTTACCCGCAGCTTTGCAGTGAAATATTCCTATATTCTTTCAGTGCCGGCTATTATCGGCGCACTTTGTATGGAATTAGGGCAGTTTGGCTCTGCAGATATGACGATAGGACTTGGGTTTACCTATGTGCTTGGGATGATTGTTTCTGCTGTTGTAGGCTATTTTACCTGCAGGACTTTACTCAGACTGGTAAACAGGATACAGTTTCGCTATTTTGCGTATTACTGTTTTATCGTTGGATTTGCAGTGCTGGTAGGAAATTATATGTTATAAAGTAGGAGGGATGCCTGAATATGGCAGCAGCAAAAAATCAGACAGGAAAAAAAGGAACCACAAAAACAACTAGAAAAACTACAGCCAGAAAAAAAAGCACTTCCAGGAAACAGGGAGTTACCAGTGGATTCCAGACAGAGATCATTCTTCTGATCATTTTGGCTGCATCCATGATCCTGGTACTCAGTAACCTTGGATTCGGGGGAACGGTAGGAGAGCAGATCAGTATGGTCTGCTTTGGTATCATGGGACTCCCTGCCTATATTTTTCCCATATTCCTTTTTGTAGGAGCCGCTTTTTTTATGTCAAACAGACGCAATCGGCTCGCTTATAAAAAACTTTTGGCAGCTCTTGTATTTTTTATCTTTGTATGTGGATTTGTTCAGCTTCTTACAGAAGGCTATATCCAGAGTACTACGATTTCTGACTATTACCACCTCTGTGCAGAATATCATACCGGAGGAGGTGTCATAGGAGGTGCGATCTGCATGTCAACAACCCAGGCTTTTGGAGTGGCCGGAGGGTATATTATTATTGTAGCAGTCATGCTGATCTCCCTGATCCTTATTACTCAGAAATCCTTTTTTGATTTTATTTTTAAAATATGGGACAAAATTCTCAGTCTTGTAAAAGGCGGACATGAGATTTATATGGAAGGTCAGCCGGAGCGTGATCTGAAAAAAGAGATCCGGGAGCAGGAACGTCGTCAGAAAAGAGAACTTCGTCAGGCAGAAAGGATCCGTCGTTTAGAGGAAACTCTGGAAGCAGAAAAAAAAGCAGCTCAGGCTCTGGAAGCAGAAAATGAAGTGGCGGCCGCCAGACGATCTGTGCAGACCAGATTACAGGAAGAAACACATGGATTTCTGGAGGGCACCAAACTGGAAGCCCCCAGACCAGCAGCTACAGAATCCGCAGCAGATTTTGCCCCAGATCCGGAAGCTCCTGCTTCTGATGATGATCTCATAGTAGGCGCAATGGAAACCGGAAAAGGGCAGCTGGAATTTCAGATCCACAGATCAGAGCCTGCTGTAGAAGAACCCGCAGCGCCGGATCTTTTTGAGGATCTTTCTCCCTCAGAGTCTCTGGACTTTGACAGTTCAGAAACGGTTCCCCAGGAATCCGAGACAGTTCCTGAACCACCTCAGTCGCACAAAAATCCAAAATCTTCCAAGGAGGAGATCGAAAGCGGGATTCAGAATATCCAAAAAGAAATTTCCACAAAAGCTGCTGAAGTAAAAAAAGAATATCACTATCCGCCTTTGAAGCTTTTGAAGCGTGGAAGCGGCAAATCTCAGGGAGATTCCGATGCTCATCTTCGCAAAACAGCGCAGAAGCTTCAGGAAACACTTCATAATTTTGGTGTAAATGTAACTGTTACAAATGTAAGCTGCGGACCGACTGTTACCAGATACGAACTGCAGCCGGAAATGGGAGTAAAAGTCAGCCGTATCGTAGGTCTTGCAGATGATATCAAACTGAATCTTGCCACACCGGATATCCGTATTGAGGCACCTATCCCGGGTAAAGCCGCTGTGGGAATTGAAGTTCCGAATAAAGAGAATCAGGCAGTTATGTTAAGGGAAATCCTTCAGTCTCAGGAATTTCAGGGGGCAAAATCCACCCTGTCTTTTGCGGTAGGCAAGGATATTGCAGGAAAACCAGTTGTAACAGATATTGCCAAGATGCCGCATCTTCTGATCGCGGGAGCTACCGGCTCCGGTAAGTCTGTCTGCATTAATACGTTGATCGTCAGTATCTTGTATAAAGCGTCACCGGATGATGTGAAGCTGATCATGATCGATCCGAAGGTAGTTGAGTTAAGTGTATATAATGGGATCCCCCATCTTTTTATCCCTGTAGTCACTGATCCGAAAAAGGCAGCCGGAGCTTTAAACTGGGCCGTCACGGAGATGATGAACCGATACAATACCTTTGCGGAATTTAATGTACGTAATCTGGAAGAGTATAATCGTAAAGTAGAAAATATGAGAATACCGGAAGGTGAGACTTCTCCGGAAAAAATGCCTCAGATTGTGATCATAGTCGACGAGCTTGCTGATCTTATGATGGTGGCTCCGGGCGAAGTGGAAGATGCCATCTGCCGTCTGGCACAGCTTGCCCGTGCAGCAGGGATCCATCTGATCATTGCAACCCAGAGACCTTCTGTAAATGTTATTACCGGCCTTATCAAGGCAAATATGCCTTCCAGGATAGCATTTTCCGTATCCTCTGGTGTGGATTCCAGAACTATCCTGGATATGAATGGAGCAGAAAAACTTCTTGGAAAAGGAGACATGTTGTTCTACCCTCAGGGATATCAAAAGCCTGTACGGCTTCAGGGAGCCTTTGTTTCTGATGGAGAAGTCAGCAGCATCGTAGAGTTTCTTTCCAGCAAAAACCCGACAGTGGAATATGATGCGCAGATCGAACAGCAGGTTAATACAGTAAGTATTACAGGAGCAGGTTCCGGTAATGAAGAAAAAGACGTCTATTTTGAAGAGGCAGGTAAATTTATCATTGATAAAGAAAAAGCTTCTATTGGCATGCTTCAGCGAATGTTTAAGATCGGATTTAACAGAGCAGCCCGTATCATGGATCAGCTTTGTGATGCCGGGGTCGTTGGCCCGGAAGAGGGCACAAAACCCAGAAAGGTTCTGATGTCTATGGAGGAATTCCAGAATTATATTGAGGAAAGCCTTTAATTAAATAAAAAGGAGAAAATTTCAAATAAAATGGAAATCCGTATTTTATCAGTTGGAAAAATAAAAGAAAAGTATCTTACTGCAGGTATCCAGGAATATGCCAAACGTCTGAGCAGATATTGTAAGCTGACATTTTGTCAGGTAAACGATGAAAAAACTCCTGACAAGGCATCCGATGCACTGAACGAACAAATAAAAAATACAGAAGGGGAGCGACTGATGAAACATATCCGGGATCAGGACTATGTGATAGCTCTTGCTCTGGACGGAAAGATGCTGGACTCTGTTGAGTTATCTGAAAAGCTGGGACAATTGGGACTGCAGGGAAAAAGTACCATCGACTTTGTTATCGGCGGCTCTCTGGGGCTTAGTGACCAGGTTCTGAAACGTGCAGATTTTAAGCTTTGTTTTTCCAGGATGACGTTTCCTCATCAGCTGATGCAGATGATACTTCTGGAACAGATTTACAGAGGATACCGGATACTGAATAATGAACCCTACCATAAATAAACACCTGTATCATTACGGCAGGATAAAATCATAAGGAGGATATGATATGGAAACAACTCGTGTAGAAAAAATGTGCGGCGGAGAAGGACATGTACTGATCAAACATATTCTGAATGAGGAACAGTTAAACGGAAAATGTCGTCTTTACGCAGAAGTTACTTTGGAACCTGGCTGTTCTCTTGGATTCCATGAACATCACGGAGAAAGTGAAACTTATTATATTATTTCTGGAAAAGGAATCTACAGCGATAATGGAGAACTTCGTATGGTACAGGCCGGAGATATGACGTTTACTCCTGATGGAAAGGGTCATGCAATGACGAATTCCGGAGAAGAGGATCTGATATTTATGGCCCTGATCATTCTGGACTGAGTTTTTATGAAAGGAAAAAAATATGCCGGCACAGTTGGATATAGATAAATTTGAGGAATATATCTCACAGTTTCCTATATATGAATACCGTCTTCTGGATGCAGACAAAATCCAGGTAAGAGAAAGAGTGCGAACAATCTGCAAAGAGGAATGTGAACGCTTTGGCACCACCTGGGCATGTCCTCCGGCAGTAGGTACGTTGTTGGAATGTGAAAAAAGGATTCATTCTTATGAAAAAGGCGTTTTCTTTTCCAGTGTAGCTGAAGTATCAGATCTGATGAATATGGAAGAAATGCTGTCTACCAGACATGAGCATGAAACCCTTACGGAAGAGGTTGCCTCCTTTCTGAAAAAAGAAGGATTTGAAACTTTTATCCTTTCTACAGAATCCTGTGATATCTGCGACAAATGCTCTTACCTGGAGGGAAAACCCTGCAGACATCCGGAAAAAATGCATCCCTGTCTGGAAAGTCATGGAGTGGTGGCTGCAGAGATCGTAGAGGACAGGCAAATGGAATATAATCTTGGAGGAAATACCATTCTCTGGTTTTCTATGGTGTTATTCCGCCAGTCATAAAAGAAAGACCTTCGGCATAAATTAAAAAGAAAAGCCGAAGGTTTTTTCTGTACCGGGGAGGTCGGTGCTTTGTTTTTTCAGAAAAAAAGAGAAAGGTTCAGAGAAAATCTCGTAACAGCACTTGAAATTCCCCGTGATCTTGCCTGTGGGGAAACGATTATCACTCTTACCGGCCATAAGCAGGCTGTAGTGGAAAACTACAAAAATATAATAAAATTTACAGAAGAGGAAATTGTAATCAGTACACATTCCGGAAAACTGATGATCCTTGGAAAAAAACTGGAGATCCTTTGGTATACTGCAGAAGAGATGACAATAACAGGATGTATTTCCAGGATAATATCCGATTTCTAGGAGGTTTTGTATGAGGAATTTCCTTCAATATTTTAATGGTTTTGTAAAGATCCGCGTCCAGGGCGGTCAGACAGAACGTTTTTTGAATCTGTGTATGGCTCGAGGAATGGTTCTCTGGGATCTGACCGGAGATTCTGATGGAGGCTTTACCTGTTTTCTTTCTATCGAACATTTTTTGCATCTGGCTCCTGTTCGGAGAAAGACAAAGGTACATATCCATATTCTGGAAAAACATGGATTGCCCTTCTTTTTTGCCAGCAGTAAAAAAAGAAAAGCTTTTTTTGCAGGAATCCTGTTATGCGGAATCCTGCTTTTTCTTTTATCAGGACGTATTTGGAATATACATATTGAAGGGAACAGGATCAACAGTACACCTGAAATGTTGAAATTTTTGGAAGATCAGGGGATTTTTCACGGAATCCGAAAAAAACAGGTAAGCTGCAGTTCCGTAGCGGCACAGATACGGGAAAAATATCCGGAAACAGCCTGGGTCTCTGCAAAGATCCAGGGGACAAGATTGATCATTACTGTAAAAGAAGGAAATTATCAGGCCATCCTGTCAGAAAATAAAGCTGATCCCTGCAGTCTCAGTGCAGAGGAAAGCGGAAGAATCGTAAAAATGGTCACCAGATCAGGTGTTCCTTTAAAAAAAATTGGAGATACTTGTCAAAAAGGGGATATTCTGGTATTAGGAAGACTGGAATTAAAAAATGATGCTCAGGAAATTTTTCGTTATGAGTACGTCCATGCAGATGCAGATATTTATATAAAAAGAAAACTTCCTTATTATGCAGAGTTTCCCATGGAATATGAAAAAGAAATATTTCTTAAAAAAGAAAAAAAGGGAGGATTTATCAAAATAGGAAATTTCTGTTTGGAATGGGGCGCAAAAGCCAGAAACGGGTGGAAACGCATTATGGAAGAATATCCCGTACGCCTTACAGAAAATTTTGTGCTGCCGGTTTCTGTTGGTTCTGTTACTCTGAGGCAATATGAAAAAAAGAAGATTCTGCATAAAAAAGAAGAGGCAAAAGCAGAAGCTTTTCGCATTCTTCAAAAATATGAAAAAAAATTAATGGAAAAAGGGGTTCAAATCTCTGCAAATAATGTTAAAATAGAGGTTGATCACAAAAACTGCATAAGCAGCGGGACACTTGAGATCATTGAAAAAATCGGAAAGGAAGTTCCAGTGGAACGAGTGGAACTTTCAAAGGAAAGGACTATTGAGAATGGCTAACAGTATTATCGAACTTCATCTGGAGATTCCGGCCAATGTGGAGGGAAATGTATTCGGACAGTTCGACGAGCATCTGAAACTGATTGAAAGAACTTTAAATGTCACTTTGATATCCAGAGATGGCATGCTGAAAATACTTGGAACAGAACAAAGTGCTTCCCAGGCAAAAAAACTGATTGGAGAGCTGATCGTTCTGGCTCAGAGAGGAAATACCATTACAAGGCAAAATGTAAATTATGCTCTTGCTCTTGCAATGGAACAGAGAAATCAGGTACTTACAGAAATCGACAAAGACTTTATCTGCAATACGATCCAGGGCAGGCCTATAAAACCAAAAACACTGGGACAGAAAGAATATGTGGAAGAGATTCGTAAAAAAATGATCGTTTTTGGAGTAGGGCCTGCAGGAACCGGAAAGACTTATCTCGCCATGGCTATGGCAGTGACTGCTTTTCGTAATGAAGAAGTCAGCAGGATCATTCTTACACGACCTGCCATAGAAGCAGGAGAAAAGCTGGGATTTCTTCCTGGAGATCTTCAAAGTAAAGTAGATCCCTATCTCCGTCCCCTTTACGATGCTTTGTATCAGATCATGGGAGCAGACAGCTTTGCCAAAAATATGGAGCGGGGACTGATCGAGGTGGCGCCTCTTGCCTACATGAGAGGACGTACTCTTGACAATGCGTTTATTATCCTGGATGAAGCACAGAATACCACACCGGCACAGATGAAAATGTTTCTGACCCGTATCGGTTTTGGATCTAAGGTTATCATCACAGGCGACGCATCCCAGAAAGACCTTCCAAGAGATGCTGTTTCCGGACTTGATGTAGCCATGAAAGTACTGAAAAAAATTGATGATATCGGATTCTGCCAGCTTACCAGTAAAGACGTAGTCCGTCACCCTCTGGTACAGCAGATCGTACAGGCATATGATGAATATGAGAAAAAACAAAAGCCGGCTAAGCCACGTGCGCCACGCCGCAGTTAGGAGACGCTTATGACTATCCAGATCGATTATGAAACCGACAGACAGCTTGATATTGATTACACAGCGCTTGCCAATAAAGTGGCACAGCAGATACTGGACAGCGAAAATTGCCCTTATGAAGCGGCTGTAAACCTTGTGATCACAGATAATGAGGAGATCAAGCGTGTCAATGCTGAATTTCGCAGCATCAACGCTCCTACAGACGTATTATCATTTCCTATGATTCCATTTGAAACTCCTGCAGATTACTCTGTGGTAGAAGACCAGGATGAATATTTTGACCTGGATACAGATGAACTGCTTCTGGGAGATGTGATGATCTCTGTAGACAGAGTTTTTTCCCAGGCAGAGGAATACGGACACAGTACAGAAAGAGAATTCAGCTTTCTTTTTGCTCACAGTATGCTGCATCTTCTGGGCTACGACCATATGGAACCGGAAGAAGCTGCTGTAATGGAAGCAAAACAGGCGCAGGCACTGAAAGCGCTTGGGATCAACAGATAAAAATGACTAGAATTTGGAGAGACAAATAATTATGAATTACCGAGAATTACTGAAAGAGAAGAAAAAAATAGTAGTCAAAGTAGGATCTTCCTCTTTGATCCACAAGGAAACAGGACGACTGGACCTTCATAAACTGGAAGTGCTGGTCAGGGAACTCAGCGACCTTCATAATCAGGGAAAAGATGTAGTGCTTGTTACTTCCGGTGCAGTGGCTGTAGGAGCTGCAGCGCTGGGACTTGAAGGCAAACCTAGGGAACTGAAGGTAAAACAGGCATGCTCCGCAGTAGGACAGGCCAGACTGATGATGATCTACCAAAAGCTTTTTGCCGAGTATAATCAGACGGCGGCCCAGATCCTTATGACAAAAAATACCATGGTCAACAATCTGAACCGGATGCACGCCAAAAATACTTTTGAAGAGCTTCTTTCCATGAACACGATCCCGGTAGTTAATGAAAATGACTCTATTTCCAGCTATGAACTTGAAGCTCTTGAGTCTCTTAGTGATAACGATACCCTTTCAGCAGTAATCGCAGCGCTGATCAAAGCGGATCTTCTTATTCTGCTTTCTGATATTGACGGGCTGTTTACCGATGATCCAAATACAAATCCAAATGCCAGATTTATTGACACTGTAGAAACACTGGATGAAAAACTGAAAAGTATGGGAAAAGGTCCGGGAAGCAAAGTAGGAACCGGAGGAATGGCAACAAAGCTTACCGCTGCCGAGATCGCTACTGCAGCAGGTGCGGATATGGTGATTGCTAACGGAAGAAACTTCCATGTGATCCATAAAATCATGGAAGGCAGAAATTACGGAACACTTTTTATAGGAAACCAGAAAGAAGAATTTTATCTCATTGATTATATCGAAAAACTTTTATAAAACAAAGAAGAAAGAGGAATGAACATGGATAATATCAAGATCGACCGTATCAACACTCTGGCTCATAAAGCTAAAAGTGTCGGACTTACTGAAGAAGAAAAAAAAGAGAGAGATGCTCTCAGAAAGGAATATATTGCTACGATCCGTATGAATCTGAGAAGCCAGCTGGATAACATCAATATCAAAGAAGAAGACGGAAGTATCACAAACCTGGGTGAAAAATATGGAAGCAAAAAAAGTCATTAGAAAACAGATTTTTGCTGCAAGAAAAGCATGCAGCGATCAGGAAGTAGAACAGTGGAGCCGACAGATTACAGAGCGACTGACCACACTTCCTGAGTTTCAGGAAGCAAAACAGATCCTTGTGTATGCTGATTACAATCATGAGGTTATGACAGGATTTCTGATCGAGGAAGCCTGGAAGGCAGGCAAAGAGATCGCTGTCCCCAAGGTAAGCGGAAAAGATATGATCTTTTATAAGCTGACAGATTTTTCTCAGTTGGAGCCAGGATATTTTGGAATTCCGGAGCCGGCACGAGGCGAGATCGCAGAGTGGGAAGACGCTTTGATGATCATGCCAGGAGTGGCTTTTGATAAAAACAATCACAGAGTAGGGTATGGCGGCGGATTTTATGACAGATATCTGGAAAAACATCCGGCTTTGAAACGGATTGCAGCAGCATTTGAATTTCAGATCCTTTCAGAAGTGCCAACAGAACCTACAGATATTTCCCCGGAGATCATAGTGACAGAAAAACAGTGTATGCGAATATAAATGCAGGAGGATTTTTATGAACGAAATGCTTATAGAACTGGGAAAAAAAGCAAAAGCGGCAGAAGACAGTCTGCGGACGATCTCTACAGATAAAAAAAATCAGGTTCTTTCAGCTGTGGCAGATCATCTTGTCGCATGTTCAGAAACGCTGCTGAAGGCAAATGAGACGGACGTAAATAACGGAAAGGCAAATCATATGCCGGAAGGTCTGGTAGACAGATTGCTTCTTACAAAAGAACGTATCGAAGGAATGGCAGAAGGACTTCGCCAGCTGGTAGGGCTGGAAGATCCGGTAGGAGAGGTTACCGGCATGAAAAAACGTCCTAACGGACTGCTGATCGGACAAAAAAGAGTACCCCTTGGTGTTATCGGCATCATTTATGAGGCACGCCCGAATGTAACTGCCGATGCTTTTGGTCTTTGTTTCAAAACAGGAAATGTGGTGATCTTAAAGGGTGGAAGCGATGCGATCCATTCTAATCAGGCCATCGTGGACTGCATACGTGAAACTTTGAAGGAACAGGGCGTTACAGAAGATGCCATCCAGCTGATCGCAGATACTTCCAGAGAAACTGCCGGCGAATTTATGAAAATGAACCAGTATGTAGATGTACTGATCCCCCGGGGCGGTAAAGGACTTATCAAGGCAGTTGTAAACCAGAGTACCATTCCGGTGATCGAGACCGGAACCGGAAACTGTCATATTTATGTAGATGAAACAGCAGATCTTGATATGGCAGCAGATATCATACTGAATGCCAAGACACAGAGAGTAGGCGTGTGCAATGCCTGTGAATCCCTCCTTGTCCATGACAGTGTAAAAGATGCGCTGCTTCCCGTACTTGCCAAGAGACTTCAGGAAAAGAACGTAGAACTTCGCGCAGATGAAAAGGCCATAGATCTTATGCCTGGAGCAGTTCCGGCTGTACCGGAAGACTGGGGAACGGAATATCTGGATTACATACTTTCCATCAAGGTAGTGTACTCTGTAGAGGAAGCCATTGCACATATCAATCAGTATAATACAGGCCATTCCGAAGCGATCATTACAGAAAATTATACACATGCACAGAAATTTCTGGATCAGGTAGATGCAGCAGCTGTATATGTAAATGCTTCCACACGATTTACAGATGGATTTGAATTCGGCTACGGGGCAGAGATCGGTATCAGTACCCAGAAGCTTCACGCCAGAGGGCCTATGGGACTCCTTGCTTTAACTACCACAAAATACATCATTTATGGAAATGGACAGATCCGCCCGTAAAAGATTTCAGAACAGAAATTTATTGTGAAATTTGACTTTTGATTTTTTTATGTTTATAATAATTAGCAGAACTTGATCACTGAAACCGTAATGGCATAGTATGCTATGGGAGGACTTAATGAGAAAAAAACAATTATATGCAGTTATCTTAGCAGGAGTCGTTGCCGCAGGATCTGTTCCCGGCACTGCTTTCGCAGCTGAGCCGGACAGCATACAGACAGCAGAAATAGAAACAGCAGCAGAAGAAGGAACTTCTGAAATACCTTCTGAACCCACAGAAATTCCGGATGTTCCAGCAGAGACACCGTCTGAGCCCACAGAGACTCCGGATGTCCCAACAGAAACTCCGTCTGAGCCCACAGAAACTCCGGCAGAACCAACAGAGACACCGTCTGAGCCAGCCGGTGATGCACAGCCTTCACCGGAAGCAACTGTAACTCCGGAGGCTACCGTAACACCAGAACCTTCTGCAACACCGATACCGGGAGGCCCTGTTGAGACAGATATGGGAGTATCTGTGAATCTGATCCAGGCTGATGGATCTGTAAAACCGGTTTATTATGCAACGCTTCAGGATGCGGTAAACGCAGCTCTGGAATATTATCAGGCAGAAGACCATGACAAATCCAAAGCGGTAGTTGTGGAAATGACCAAACAGTTTTCTCTTTCTGAAACCGTACGGATTGAAAACGGAAAGATCAATATCGTAGCTGCGGCAGACGTATCCATTGGAAGAATTGATCCTCAGGATCCTAATAAGATTCTGGATGGAGATATGTTTGTAGTAACAGGAAAAGACAGCGAACTGCAGCTTTCTGTAAAAGACGGCGGCAGGCTTACACTGAGCGGCGAAAACGGATCAGATGGAGCAGAACTTTCTTCCGGCGCTCTTGTCAGAGTAGAAAACGAAGGCAGCTTTGGTATTTCTGATGGCGTTATCCTTTCCGGAAACACTACCTCTGCAGAAGGCGCAGCCATTGACAGCAAAGGCGGAAGCGTTGTTCTTAAAGGCGGTACCATCACCGGAAACAGCGGTACAAAAGGAGCTGTGTACAGCAATGCAGATATTGCCGTACAGGGAACTGTGACCATCAAAGACAATACAGGAGCAAACCTTTATCTGGATGGAGAAGCAGCAGCTGTAGTAACAGATGCACTGACCAATTCTTCCATTTCACTGACTTCTTCTGCAGCAGCAGACCAGAAGGTTGTTGCAAAAGCAGGAAGCAAAGCAGATGGAACTGCGGTTTCTGCTGATGAATTCAAGGCAGCAGCAGAGCAGTTTGCATATGATACAGAAGATTACAGTATTACACTTGGTGCAGACGGGCTGACTGCAGTGCTGAAACAGGAGCAGGCAATCGCAACACCGACACCTACCCCTACTACAGATCCGTCTTTCCTCACATATCAGAGCAAAACTCTGAAATGGGTGGATCATAACACGGCAACAGCTGTAATGTCCACCACAAAGGACTGTAAATGGTATTATTATTTTGTAGATGCTGGCACATCTGCAGAAGACATTAAGAGACAGTATAATGCAAACAATGCCAAGAATGAGGCAAAAGCAAATACGAAATTTACTGTAAAAGCAGAAAAGATTCCGGAAAAAGAAACATGGCTTGTAGTAGCGGCAAAACCTACGACAGGGTCTGCTCAGCTCAGAGTTCTGAAACTGAACAATAACAGCCGTCCGGCTGCTCCGGTTACTCCGACTGTAACTACCCGCGCTCCAAGAAAATATCAGGTAACAGAGAGTACCGTTACCGGATTGGAAAATCCGCTGAAATTTTTCCCGCGTAAATTCTATGATTTCCAGGTTGTGGGCGCCGGTCAGAATGATAAGGATCCGGTAAGCAATGATGAGAGATGGATTCCTCTTTACTGGTCCATGTCTGTAAATGGCACCAAAAACAATTCCTGGAGAATCGGCTCTCAGGAAAAGGGCATCCGTGAGGCTGCAACTTATCCTCTGTATATTTTCTTCAGAAAACAGACCTATAATGGCAAAGAGTGGGTAGATACAGATGTTGTAGAATATATGAAAACTTCTTTCAGTTCTGCAGAGATCACAGATGAAGAATGGAATGCTTATATTGATGAATACAACAATGAGCATCCGGATGATGGCCTGAACTATGACGGCACCGGAGCCGGTTCTGTGGCAGATCTTACTCCAACAGAAGCGCCGTCTTCACAGGATACTGGTTCTTCTGAAAAAAATGCAGCTGATACTGCAGATAACACACCGCTTGGCTCTATGAGCGCACTTGCAGCGCTTTCTCTTCTTGCAGGCGGCTATGTGATTGTGCGAAAACGGAAAAAAGAAGAAATCTGACAGAAAATTTTCTAACAGGCTTGTGAATGAGAGAGACAGGTATAAATGCCTGTCTCTTTTCATATATTTATCCTGGTATCAGGATACTTGTCTGATATCCTAGTAAAAAGAAGGGTTGGGGAGAATATGACGGAAACAGGGGATTTTACCTATGAGCAGATTTATTACACACTTTGGGAGACAGCACAGAGATACCATCCAATCACACAGTTTCGAGTGATCGGCAACAGTCATGATGAAAGAATGATCCCCATGCTGGAAATGGGAGAAGGAACGGAAACAATATTTTGTGTCAGCGGAATCAACGGAACGGACAGGTTTATGCCTTCCTGCCTTCTTTTGATGGTGCAGGAATATTGCCGCGCCTGGGAATGTGGATGGAAATTGAATGATATCTACGATGTAAGAGAACTTCTTTCTCACTGGAGGCTTTGTTTTATCCCGATACTGAATCCTGATGGCTATGAGATTTATGAAAAAGATTATTTTGTAATACGTAATCCAATTTACCGCCAGATGCTGCGTATGCAGGAAACTCCCTGTAAAGAATACTTCTGCAATGCCCGGGGAATGAATATCCAGAAAAATTTTCCCACCAGCTACTACAGGCGATATCGCATCGCACATGAGCCGGCAAGTGAAAACGAGACAAAAGCACTGATCCGGATTCTTCAGGAATACCAGGGAAGAGGCTTCCTTTCTTTCTGTCAGGCAGGAAAACGGATCCTGTATTACCGTCAGCCGCAGTCCTTTACAGCAAATCAGAAAAGCACAAGATTTGCCAGACATTATCAAAAAGAATCAGGGTTTCGAACGGAGCGTTTTACTCTAAACAAACAGCCTGGCAGAAATGAAGGTGCAGGAGAAGGTTCACCGGAAAGATTCTTTGCAGAAGTGATAAAACAGCCGTCTTTTCGTATTGAACTTCCGTTTTTATCCGAAGACAGAGAACTGGATAAAACTAAACTTTCCAATGGTTTTAAAAAGGCTTATTTTCAGATACACACAGTTCCTCTGGAATATATTTTTTCTATGGAAGAAGGCTGAAGAATAAGTTTTGACAGCGCAGAAATTTTCCTGTATCATATAAGGTTGAAAAAGAACAGATAAGGAGCTCTACATTTATGATAAACGAAAAAAATATTCCATCAAGTCAGGAAGAAACTGCCCGCCAGCAATCTTTTATCCAACTGGCAAAAGCCCTGACAGAGCAGAAGATCCAGACTCTTGGCCGCCCTCTGACATACTGTCTTACTACCTTTGGGTGCCAGATGAACGAAAAACAGTCAGAAGCAGTAGCAGGTATCATGGATGAGATCGGCTACATCCGTCAGGAAAATGAAGAAGCCGATGTGGTTATTTATAATACCTGTACCGTTCGCGAAAATGCCAATCTTAAGGTTTATGGACGTCTTGGACACCTGCATAGTCTGAAGGACAAAAATCCGGATATGAAAATTGTTCTTTTTGGCTGTATGATGCAGGAAGCTCATGTGGTAGAAAAGATCAAAAAAACGTATTCCTTTGTAGATCTGGTGTTTGGTACGCATAATATTTTTAAATTCGCAGAATTATTCTACGAAATGCTTCTTTCAGATATACAGGTGATCGATATCTGGGAAGGCACTGACCAGATTGTGGAGGATCTCCCCACAGAACGAAATTATACCTTTAAATCCGGTGTAAATATCATGTTCGGATGCAATAATTTCTGCAGTTACTGTATTGTTCCCTATGTAAGAGGAAGGGAAAGAAGCCGTCAGCCTGAGGCTATCATAAAAGAGATCAAAAATCTTGTATCAGACGGTGTATCTGAAGTTATGTTACTGGGACAGAATGTAAATTCCTATGGGAAGACACTGGATACCCCTGTTACTTTTGCACAGCTTCTTACCATGCTGGAAGATATTGAGGGACTGAAGCGGATCCGCTTTATGACCTCCCACCCGAAGGATCTTTCGGATGAACTGATCGAAGTGATGGCAAAAAGCAAAAAAGTATGCCATCATCTTCACCTTCCTCTTCAGTCAGGAAGCAGCCGGATATTGAAAGAAATGAACCGTCGCTATGATAAGGAAAAATATCTGAATCTGGTAGAAAAGATCCGTGCGGCAGTTCTGGATATTTCGCTGACAACAGATATTATCGTGGGCTTCCCGGGAGAAACCGAAGAAGATTTTCAGGAAACACTGGATGTAGTCAGACAGGCAGGATATGATACTGCTTTTACCTTTATTTATTCCAAAAGAACCGGGACTCCTGCGGCGGCCAAAGAAGATCAGGTACCGGAAGATGTGGTAAAGGATCGCTTTAACCGTCTGCTGGCTCTTGTTCAGGAACAGGGACGGATCCGTTCTTCCAGATTTACGGGAACCGTACAGGAAGTTCTGGTGGAAGAGGAAAGCAAAGAAAAAGGGATTTTTACAGGAAGGACTCAGTATAATCTTCTGGTTCATTTTCCGGCAGATGAAAGCCTTCTTGGAACTTATGTAAATGTAAAACTGGAAGAATGTAAAGGATTTTATTATCTTGGAAGTCTGGCTGAATGATCTGAATCTGTCTGCCAGATGAAATACGAAACGGAAAGAGGAGAGAAAATTGAAAAAGAACAAATACGAGATTGATATGTGCAGCGGACCCATTATGCCTAAGCTGATCTCATTTTCTATTCCATTAATGCTGTCCGGCATCCTGCAGCTGATGTTTAATGCAGTGGATATTGTGGTAGTAGGAAAGTTCAGCGGAAGCCTTGCGCTTGCAGCAGTCGGCTCCACCACAGCATTGATCAACGTATTTACCAATCTGTTTATTGGGATTTCTCTGGGAGCAAATGTACTTAGTGCCCGGTTTTATGCTTCGGGCAGGACGAAAGAAATGTCTGAAACAGTACATACCTCTATTGCATTAGCTCTTATAAGCGGAATCCTTATGGCTCTCGCAGGGCTTGGCTTTGCCAGAAGCGCGTTGGAGCTTATGGGGACACCGGCAGATGTGATCGGTCAGTCTGCACTTTATATGCGTATCTACTTTATGGGAATGCCGTTTTTTATGCTGTATAATTATGGAGCAGCCATTCTCCGTTCTGTAGGAGATACCAAACGGCCATTGCTCTTCCTTATTATTTCAGGAGTGATTAATGCGGTCCTGAACATGATTCTGGTGATCTGTTTTCATCTGGATGTAGAAGGCGTGGCAATTGCAACAGTTGTGTCTCAGATGATCTCCTGTATACTGGTACTTCGTTGTCTTTATTGTTCAGAAGGAAGCTATCAGCTTCGTTTTTCCAGACTGACCCTGAAATGGGTCTACCTGAAACAGATCTTTCAGGTAGGTATTCCCGCAGGTCTGCAGAGTACAGTGATCAATTTTTCTAATGCCCTGCTTCAGTCCTCAGTTAATTCTTTTGGATCTGTGGCAATGGCCGGATATACGGCAGCCAACAATATCTTCGGATTCCTTTATGCAGCGGCAAATTCTGTTACACAGGCATGCATGAGTTTTACCAGCCAGAACTATGGCGTCGGAAAATTAAAAAGAATGGATAAAGTCCTGATCCATTGTATGATCCTGACAGTCGGCATATCATTGACCCTTGGCTGCGGTGCTTATCTATTCGGACCAGAGCTTCTTAAGATTTATACAGATGAGGCAGATGTAATACGCTGCGGTATGGAGATCCTTTCTTTTACCACAGTACCATATTTCTTCTGTGGCATTATGGATCTGTTTCCAGGTGCACTGCGAGGAATGGGACATTCTGCAGTACCTATGATCCTTTCTGTGATCGGAACTGTAGGAATGAGGGTGATCTGGATCTTTATGATCTTTCCTGCACACAGAAGCCTGGAAGTTCTTTTTATTTCTTATCCGGCATCCTGGATCGCAACCATCATCCTTCAGGTAGGCTGCTTCCTTATTGTAAGAAAAAGGGTGCACCGGACAGTGCTGGCATCGGATTAAAAAAGGACATGTACAGTCTGAAGCAAAAAAAGAGAAGGGGATTCTTTTATGGATCTTTATGTAAAGGATATTGAAAAAATATGGAGTAATGGAAGCGCCACTCTGGTAGCAGGAAAAAAAGGAATCATGCGTAAAGTCGTAGCTTACGATATGATGGAGCAGCCAAATGTGAAAGAATGGCTGAGAGAACATCTTTTGATGATCACTACCGGATATGCAATCCGAAATGATAAGGAAGCACTTCTGAATCTGATCCGCATCATGAATGAAGCCAATGCTTCTGCACTGGCAATAAAAACAAGATTTTTTGATACCTTTCCCAAGGAGGCTCTGCAGCTGGCAGACGAACTGGCTCTTCCATTATTTTTTCTGAATAACAATGCCGGATTCCAGGATCTGGTCTTTCCAGTAATGGTAGCTATCGTTGAGGCAAAAAATCAGATACAGATGGATACCAGATACCGGATCGGCCGCCAAAGCAAGCTGGAACAGGATCACCGTCTGTTTCTGGAACTTCTTACCGGAAAGATCACACAGGAAGAAGAGGCGGAGCATCGAAGTCTTTCTCTACACTGGCCCTCACCTCCGGTAAAGATCATCACTCTTCAGCTGGAAGACAAAGGCCGAAATTCCACACTTCTGGAAATGAAAAGAGAGAAGCAGATCCGGGAGGCAGGAAGGATATTGGAACGTCATTATTTACAGGGAGTGATCGTTACCAGAAAAAAATCCTGTTTTTGTATCATAGATGCAAGTGTTCCCCAGGATTTTCTGATAAAAATTTCACAAGAAATGGCAGTAAAGACAAAAGAACTTAATAACTGTCATTGTTTTTCCGTGATCAGTGATGAGATCGTAGACTATCTTGATATACCTGCCGTATATGAGGCTGTCACGGAAAGCTTCCTGATCCGGGAGATCAAACAGGATAAAAAAGAAACCGTATTCCTTTCAGATCTGCAGTACGACCGTATTCTCCTGCATACAGCACAGCAGGAGGAAACAAAGGACTTTGTGCAGAAAAAACTGGGAATCCTGGAGGAATATGACAGGGCTCATGAAAGTTCACTTGTGGAAACTATTGATATGCTTGCAAAAAAACACGGTTCCAGAAAACTGGCAGCAGAAGCGCTTTTTCTCCACAGAAATACCATGGCGCATCGTATCCACAAGATCGAGGAGATCCTGGATATTGACCTGGATGATATGGATGCCCTCCAGCAGCTGGAATTCGCCTGTAAATTACGGGCATATATGCAATAAAACCAAATGGGTATAAAATAATTGAATACAGACCAAAAACACGCACAAGAAAATAATAAAAGATAATCTCTACATGTGCATAATGCACAGTTCCGGAGTCAAAAATGGGACTGCAGCACCAATGACTTTATTGATTTAAAGTGATATTATACCATTACAAGAAGCGTGAAGCCGATGTGGGCGAGCCTGCATCGGCTATTTTTATACCAAGGAGGAATGAACAACATGAGTAACAACACAAACAAAGATTACACGCAGCTTCATATTCATGCGTCAGATCATCCCAAAGCATATGCGCCGCATATACTGATCCTTAACATTGTGATGAGTATTCTTGGCGCGATCATTGGTCTTGAGCTGATCGTACGTACCGGTGTGGCTCCCAACACTTCCATCGTAGGCGCATTATTCGCCATCATTATTTCTCGCATCCCTGTTGCGATCCTGAAAAAATATCAGAGTATTCATTGCCAGAACCTGATCCAGACTTCTATTTCCGGTGCGACCTTTTCCGCAGCCAACTGTTTCCTGCTTCCGATCGGCGTACCGGTAATCATGGGGAAACCGGAGCTGATGTTCCCAATGCTGATCGGTTCTTTCCTTGCAACCATTATTGATGCAACAATTCTTTATAAAACCTTTGATTCAGAAATGTTCCCGGCAGAAGGGGCATGGCCTCCGGGTGTGGCGTCTGCACAGTCTATTCTTGCCGTTGTAGAAAAAGGAAAAAAAGCCCTGCTGCTTTTGGTAGGTATGGCGATCGGCGTAGGCGGCAAGATGATCGGTATTCCTACAGACCTTCTGGGTGTTTCCTGGTTTGGCGATTTTGCAGCTATGGCAGCCCTTGGCGTGGGAAGTATTGTAATTGGTATTATCAAAACAAACGGATTTATCATTGATATTTTTGGAACAAGTCTTCCGATTATCACAAACCTTTTCGGAGAAGGCGCTGATCTGATGTCAAAGCAGATGTTCCAGTACATGCCTCATGGCATCATGATCGGTGCAGGTATCATTTCTCTGGTTCAGTGCGGACGTATGCTCTTTAAGAAAAGCGACGGAGACAGTGCGGCAAGTAAATTCTCCTCCAGTATGGCAAACATGAAAAAAGCCCTTGGCGGCGGTTATGTGGCATATCTTGTAGTTGCAGTGCTTCTTGCAGTAATCACAGGCATCTGGTCTGAAATGAATTTCTTCCAGCTCATCATCTGGGTGATCTTCTCTGCATTTGCAGCCATTGCCTCTGAATTGATCGTTGGTATCTCCGCCATGCATTCCGGATGGTTCCCGGGATTTGCAACAGCCCTTATTTTCCTGATTGTTGGTATGCTCATCGGTTTCCCGGCAATTCCTCTTGGAATCCTGGTAGCTTATACTTCTGCAACCGGTCCGGCATTTTCTGACATGGCATACGACTTGAAATGTGGTTATATCCTTCGTGGATGCGGACAGGACAGAGAACTGGAGCTGGAAGGAAGAAAGCAGCAGTATTATTCTGAAATGATCGGATTTGTAGTAGCATTTGTACTGGTTGCCATTATGGCAAATAAATATTTTGACCAGGGTCTTTTTGCCCCGGTTGACGCTACCTTTGCAGCAACCATCGAAGCAGGCGCAGGAGCAGGCGTGGCAAAATGGCTGATCATCTGGGCGATCCCAGGTGCGATCATCCAGCTTCTTGGAGGATCCAGACAGGTAGGTATCCTCTTTGCAACAGGTCTTCTGGTAGGCTCCACCATCAACGGACTTACCATCCTGATCGCTCTTCTTATCAGATATGTCCTTGTAAGACGTAATAAAGAGAATGAGCAGACACTGAATATCCTGGGTGCAGGTTCCCTTGCCGGCGCGGCATTGTACAGTTTCTTCACTGCAACGCTGTCCCTTGGTAAGAAAAAATAGCAATGATAAATAAAAGAAAGAAGCGTGGATAAATTGAAAAACAAAGGAATACGACTGACAAAAGATCTTCTCGATGCTGCCCTTTATGGAGGAACCATTCTTGGCGGCGGTGGCGGCGGAGACGCAAAAAAAGGAAGAAAATATGCAGAGCTTGCCGTTCAGTACACAGATCTGAGACTGATCCAGGCAGAGGATCTGGGGGATGATGACATTGTACTGACAGCGTCGCTGGTAGGCGCTCCCAATGCAGAAAATCAGTTTATGACACCAAAGGATCTGGCAAGAACCGTAGAGATTCTTCAGAAAAACTGTGATTTTCCCATTGCTGGGATCATTACGAATGAGCAGGGAGGAGAAGCCACAGTCAACGGATGGCTTCAGGCAGCAGTTCTCGGTCTTCCTGTAGTCGACGTTCCCTGTAACGGCCGCGCGCATCCTACAGGTGTCATGGGCAGCATGAATCTTCACAAAATAAAGGATTACAAAACAGTCCAGGCCTGTGTAGGAGGAAATCCGGATACAGGAAACCATGTAGAATGTTTTTTTGAAGGAAGTATTGAACATACATCTAAACTGGTACGTCTGGCCTCTATTGAGGCCGGCGGACTGGTAGCAGTGGCCAGAAATCCGGTAACGGTTTCCTATGCAAAAGAGAACGGAGCTCCGGGAGGCGTACAGTTTGCCATTGAAACAGGAAAAGCATTTCTGAAAGGACTGGAAACCTCTGTAGAAGAAGGAATCCAACAGCTTTGCTCTTTCCTTAATGGAAAAGTTCTGGCAAAAGGAAAAACAGAGAATTTCTCCATTGAAACTACAGGCGGTTTTGATGTGGGTTACGCAACAGTAGACGGATGTGAACTTACTTTCTGGAATGAATATGCAACAGCGGAAAAAGACGGTGTCCGTCTGGCAACATTCCCGGATCTGATTATGACGATCAATGCCGAAACCGGCGAGCCGGTGACAACTGCCATGATGGAAGAAGGTCTTGAGGTTTATGTGATAGCCGCAGATAAAAAGAATCTGAAGCTTTCCCCTGCAATGTATGCACCAGAGCTTCTGAAAGCAACCGAAGATGTGATAAAAAAAGAACTGATCAGCTATCTTGACAAATAAAGGAGGACAGACCTATGTTAATGAAACACATTATTGATGCTTATGAAGTGCTTGACAGCACCTATGTAACCGGAGAAAAAGTAAAGGAATATCTTCTGGGGATCAAACCGGACGCAAACATTGAAGTTTATGAGCTGGTAGGACCAAAAGGAAGCACCGATATGCTGAAAGTGCGTATCCCCGGAACCAGAGGAAAAATGAACGGAGGAGACGCTCCTACCATCGGTCTTCTCGGACGTCTTGGCGGTATCGGCGCGCGTCCGGAGAGAATCGGTTTTGTCTCTGACGGCGACGGCGCTCTCTGTGCAGTTGCTCTTGCAGCAAAGCTTCTTGATATGCAGAACAAAGGCGATTTCCTGGAGGGCGACGTATTTATTTCCACACATATCTGCCCGGATGCGCCGACTGCGCCTCATGACCCGGTTCCGTTTATGGGATCTCCGGTAGAAATGTCTCAGGTAAACAGAGAAGAGGTTTCCCCTGAACTGGATGCCATCCTGTCTGTTGATACGACCAAAGGCAACCGTGTAATCAACACAAGAGGCTTTGCTATTTCTCCAACTGTAAAAGAAGGTTATATTTTAAGAACCTCTGAGGATCTTCTGGATCTTATGCAGATCACAACCGGAAAACTTCCTTATGTATTCCCTCTGGCTCTGCAGGATATCACACCATATGGAAATGATGTACATCATATCAACAGTGTTCTTCAGCCATGTACGGCAACCAATGCGCCGGTAGTAGGTGTGGCGATTACAGCGGAAACCATGGTACCGGGATGTGCTACAGGAGCTACCCATGCTTCAGATGTAGAAGAGGCGGCGCGCTTTATGCTTGAAGTTGCAAAGGCGTTTGGCAAAGGTCAGTGTAAATTCTATGATGAAGAGGAATATGCAAGACTGATTAAACTTTATGGAGATCTGAAGCATTTCCAGACTCTCGGAAACGAATAAGGAGGAGTTCCTATGAAGATCGGCGCAGTTACCATCGGACAGTCTCCCAGAGTGGATGTCACGAAAGATATTATGGGACTTTTTGACGATTCTCTGGAGCTGGTGCAGGCCGGAGGGCTGGACGGCCTTACCAGAGAAGAGATCGAAGCCTTTGCACCGGGACCGGAAGATTATGTTCTGGTGTCAAGGCTTACAGACGGAAGCTCTGTAACCTTTGCAGAACGTCATATTCTTCCCAGGCTTCAGAATGCCATTACAAAAATGGAAGAAGAGGGATGTGCCTTAGTAATGATGTTCTGTACGGGAAGTTTTCCGGAAAGTCTTTCTGCGAAAAACATTCCATTGATCTATCCCTGCGAGCTTCTGAACAGACTGGTGCCTCTGATGACAAAAAAATCCAGCATCATCTGTATGACTCCATCGCCTTTGCAGACCGTGCAGTGTGAGGAAAAATGGAAAAAATATGTAGATCAGGTAAAAGCTGTGGCAGCTTCTCCCTATGGGGAATGGGATGCCCTGGAGGAGGCTGCAGAACAGGTAAAAGATATGGACGGTGATCTTATCGTCCTGGACTGTATTGGGTATACACAGGAAATGAAGCGTATGTTTGCAGAAAAAACAGGCAAAAAAGTAGTCCTTCCAAGAACACTTCTTGCCCGTGTGGTTTCTGAACTTACGAATCTGTAAGAGATATGCGTAAAAAGGAGCAAAGAAAATGAATCAGTTAGTAAAGACAGCGGAAGGGGTTCTTTCCTCCTGCCTGGCAGTAAAAAAGGGAGAAGAGGTACTTATCGTAACCGATAATACCAGAAAAGAAATTGGAGAAGCAATTTATGAGGCGGCAGGAAATCTGGGCTGCGAAAGGCTTCTTATGGTAATGAATGAGAGAGAACTCAGCGGACAGGAGCCTCCAAAAGCAGTGGCGGCAGCCATGAAAAGTGCAGATGTGGTGATCGCGCCCACCGCTCAGTCCCTGACTCATACAAATGCCAGGATAGAGGCAGCCAAAGCCGGAACAAGGGTGGCTACCATGCCCGGCATCACAGAGGAAATGTTTTCTCAGGGAGCAATGACAGCCGATTATTCCAAGGTGGAAGAGTTGACAGCTGTGGTTACGGAAATGCTCTCAAAGGCTTCTGTGGCACGAATTGAAAAGGATGGTCATGTTCTGACCATCAACATAAGGGGAAGAGACGGCGTTCCAAGCCCGGGCGTATACCGGGAACCGGGAAAATGTGGAAATCTTCCTTCCGGAGAAGCATATATTGCACCTCTGGAGGATGGTTCTGAGGGGGAAATGGTCGTGGACGGTTCCATGGTAGGTATCGGAAAGCTGGACAGCCCTCTTCATATGGTGATCTCCGGTGGAAAGCTGCGTTCGGTAACAGGAGAAAAAAGCGAAAATCTGGATGTTCTCCTGAAAAATGAAACAAACGGAACGCTCTGTGAGCTGGGAATCGGAACAAACGAAGCGGCTGTATTAAACGGCATTATCCTGGAAGATGAAAAAGTTTACGGAACAGTGCATATTGCTTTTGGAACAAACACCTCTTTTGGCGGAGTAAACAAGGCAGAATGTCATATGGACGGTATCATTCTTCGCCCTACTCTGTATCTGGATGAGGTAAAAGTAATTGAGGATGGGGTGTTCCTCGTATAAAGAGAGGTGACTTTTTTGGAGAAGAAATTTAAGATCGGTCTGATCAGAGTGCTGACTACAGAAAATGAAGAGGTACTGCTGGCACATGAAAGACAGCTGAAATCTTATTTTCCTCAGCTTCAGATCGAAACAAAATGTATTCCGGATCAGTATGAAGGCATCCATACTCCGGAACTTGGAGAAATTGCAGTGCCGAAGATCGTAGAAACTGCCAGAAGCTTTGAAGATGCGGATATGATTATTGTCAGCTGTGCGGACGATCCGGGTGTGGAGGAGATACGGGAAGCCCTTCCCGGGATTCCGGTGACAGGCGGAGGAGAGACCACGGTGGCTCTTGCTCTCAAATATGGAGAAAAAATCGGAGTTCTGGGGATCACCGACTATGCCCCGAAAGCATATGTAAGGATGATTCCGGATCAGATGATCCTGGGCAAACCGGACGGAGTGAACAGCACACTGGATCTTATGACCCCGGAAGGACGGAAAAGCGCAGTGGAAATGGCATGTAAATTAAAAGAACAGGGGGCACAGGTTCTTGCTCTTGCATGTACAGGAATGGCGACTATCGGGATCGCAAAGGAGCTGGAGGAGGCTACCGGTCTTCCGGTGATCGATCCGGTAATGGCAGAAGGTCTGTTTGCGTATTATGAGTATCTGAAAAAATAACAGCACAGCATCGTTGCTGCGAACAGTAAAACAGAGTCGGTTATCCTGATCACCATGGACGACAGACTCTGTTTTTTTTCGCTGAGATGTGGTAAACTAGTACAACGAAAACTAAATGATACAAAACAGGGAGGAAAAGAGATGAACGAGTATCTGAAACAGGTAAACAGCCTGCCCTTTTATCTGATCGTGGGCGGGGTTTTATTGTTTATCCTGATCATGTGTGTGTGGTTTCTGGTAAAAAGCTACCGGGCGGGGATTGCTATTGGAATGGACAAAAAAGTGATGCGAAGAGCGATCATGTCCAGCGCTACTTTTTCCATTCTTCCAGGCGTCAGCATACTTCTGGGTGTGATCGCACTCAGCGGGAGCCTTGGAGTGCCGCTGTCCTGGCTGAGACTTTCCGTTGTAGGGGCTCTTCAGTATGAACTGAATGTGGCGGAGATAGCTGCTACCAGTATGGGACTTTCCGGACTGAAGGTAAGTGAAATGTCCATAGCAGCATTTACAACCATTGCCCTTGTAATGACAGCGGGGATTTTAAGTGGTATCACCTGCTGTATCTTTGGCCTGAAAAAATATCTGACCAGGTTTCAGAAAAAAGAGAAAAAAGCAGAAGGCAGCCGTCCGGGTTTTGGAGCTTATGCGACTATTGCTATGTTTATCGGCCTTTGCAGCGCGTATATCGGTTCTTATGTAGGTACATGGACTGCGTTCAAAAATCATCTGCCCCTTATGGTGGCAGGTGTTTCCGCACTGACAATGGCAGTTTTTGAATATCTGATCGTGAAGAAAAAAATGGAATGGCTGGAAAATTTCAGCGTCGCAGTCAGCATGATCGTGGGAATGACCGCAGCCGTTCTGATCAGTCTTTAGGAGGAAAAGTAAATGGAGAAAGAGAAATTTCTGGAAGAATTTAACAGACAGCAGCATCGCCTGGGAAGGATAATGCTGATCGCAGCCGCAGTCCTGCTTCTGGCAGTTCCTTTTCTGCTTGGCGGCATATATGGAGCCTTTCCGGATCTGAAGAGCTTTTTAAATGGTTTTATTAAGGTAGGAATGGTCTATATTCCTGTGGGGATCGTAGAATTTCTTGTATACGCACCCATGCTGGGAAATGGCGGAAGCTATCTGACCTTTCTTACAGGAAACGTAACAAACCTGAAAATCCCCTGTGCCATGAATGCCAGGGACATTGCTAGAACCGAGGTTGGCACCGTAGAAAACGAGATTATTTCTACGTTAAGCGTGGCATCCAGCTCCATTGTAACCATGCTGGTGATCTTTGCAGGTGTCCTTCTTCTGGTTCCGCTGACTCCGGTACTGGAAAACCCGGTGCTGACTCCAGCCTTTGATACTGTGGTTCCGGCGCTTTTTGGAGCTCTGGGACTGAAATATTTCCGAAAAAGCATGAAGATCGCAGCTATCCCTCTGATTTCCATGACTCTTCTCTGCGTACTTGTGCCCGGAGCTATTTCACAGACCAGCATTCTTCTGATCCCGGCAGGCGGAATGGCTCTTGTGATCGGATATGTTTTATGGAAAAAGAATAAGCTTTAATCAAGGAGGATGACAAAATGAGTATAAAAGAAAAAACCGAATCAAATGAAAGAGAAATATTTTATGGAGAAAGACTTGGAAAAATGATCCGCTGTGAGACAATTTCCAGCAGCTTTGATCAGGATCTCAGCAAGTTTTACCGATTCCATGAGGTTCTGGAGCAGCTTTTTCCAAATATACACAAAACCTGTGAAAAGTATGAATTTAATGGCAGCCTTCTGTTCAAATGGAACGGAAAAGGAAATGGAAAACCCATTCTTTTTATGAGCCATCAGGATGTTGTGGAGGCAAACGGACAGTGGGAACACGATCCTTTTGGCGGGGAGATCATCGACGGAGCTGTCTGGGGAAGAGGAACAGTGGATACCAAGGGCAGTCTTTTCTGTTTTCTTCAGGCAGCAGAGGAGCTGATCGGCAAAGGGTATGTACCGGAATGCGACGTATATCTTGCCAGCAGCTGTACGGAGGAGATCGGAGGAGAAGGCGCACCTCTTACCGTAAAATGGCTTCAGGAGCATGAGGTACAGCTGCGTTTCCTGATGGATGAAGGCGGAATGATCAAAGAAGAGCCTATGAAAGGGGTAAAGGGACGTTTTGCCATGGTAGGCTGCCTGGAAAAAGGTTATGGAGATATCCGTTTTACTGCCAGAGGAAATGGCGGACATGCCAGCGTACCTCAGAAACAGACTCCCCTTACACGTCTGGCAGCCTTTATGATGGATATTGAAAACCATAATCCCTTTACTGCCAAAATGAATCCTACCGTAGCAGAAATGTTTCGGAGAATGGCTCCCTGCACCCAGGGACCGCTGGGCACAGTAATGAAGTATGAGCGACAGCTGGAGCCCCTTCTGGAAAAACTTCTTCCAAAAGTCAACCCTCTGGGCGCTGCCATGATCTCTACAACCCTGAATTTCACCATGGCAAAGGGAGCAGATGGATTAAACGTCGTTCCTCAGGAGGCTTATGTAACAGGAAATATGCGTTTTATCCATCATCAGGGACCAAAGGAAAGTCTGGCTCTTGTATCAAAAATTGCAAAAAAATATGAAATTGAGGTAGAACCGATCCTGATCCACGAACCCTGTCCGGTAGTAGACTACAAAGAAAAACCTTTCCGCCTGGTGGAGCATGTGGTCAGAAAAATGTTCCCGGGTGTGATCGTAGCCCCGTATGCCATGACAGGAGGAACCGACGCAAAATTTTATACCCCTGTCTGCAAAAACAGCATTCGTTTTGCCCCTCTGGAGATCAATGAGCAGCAGTATCAGAGTATCCATGGACTTAATGAAAATATTAATATCAATACACTTCCAAAGGCAGTTGATTTCTATAAACGAATTATCCGTCATATGGAAAACTGGAAAGAATAAGACAGATATGTGTGAATGTGGAGGATAGCGGTGAAATTTTTATTAAAATATAGTATAATAGAAGGCAGAAAATACTAGAAAGGATTGCCTTATGTTGAGAGTATTAATTGCTGATGATGAAAAAAAAATAGGTCTCTTAGTAAAAAATCTGGTTCAGTGGGAAGAACTGGGGTTGGAATTTTTAGGCATTGTACAAGATGGTTTGGAAGCATATGAGATTATTATGAAAAAAGCACCAGATATTGTAATTACGGATATCCGTATGCCGAGCTTATCTGGTCTTGAAATGATTGAAAAGGTAACAGAAGCAGGGCTTTCTGTTCATTTTATAGTAATCAGTGGTTATAGATATTTTGAATATGCCCAGACAGCTTTAAAATATGGTGTCAGGGATTATTTACTGAAGCCTATAGATGAAGACGAGCTAAATAAAATCCTGGCAAAAGTGTGTGAAGACGAGAAGAAAAAGAGAGGACTTCAAAAGCATGTAAAAGCCTTAGAGGCGAATCTGCAAAATAGTAAGCACATTTTACATAGAGAGCTGCTAGAGAGGGCATTTGAGCAGCAGAAAGTTCAGAATATGGATACAGTCGAAAAAGAAAGAAAAGATTTAGGAATAGGTTTATTTCAGGCTGTGGGCATTAAAGTAGATAGAGAAATTCTAGATTCTCGCAACGAAGAGCAGGAAAATCTAATATGCAGTAAGCTTGCGGAAATGGTAAATGATTCGTTGAAACCTGCTGTATTGGATCTGGTGATTTCAATAAGGAAAGGAATGTGGATTCTGGTTCTCATGAATTTTACTGATGAAACCAGAGAAATGGTCAGAGAAAATCTTACAAATATTTTTTGTAAAATAAAAAATTATATTGGTGGATTTGAGAATTACGAAGTGACAATGGGAATCAGTCCAGAAACTAGGGAGTTTTCTCAGATTAATATGATTCTGGAAATGGCAGGAGAAGCTGTTCGATGCAGAATATTTGAAGGGAGTGGAATCAGTATTTCATCCTATTCAGAGAATCGTAACAGAAATGCTAAAGGACAGGAAATCATAGAAAAATATTCCGATGAAATGGAGAAATACATTCAGATATTCCAGTGTGATAAATTGAGCGGATTGATCAGAGATATGTTTTATGAAGCTGATCAAAACCAGATTATGGCCTGTGAATATTATGAGCTGATTCAGAGTCTGGGAATTCTCTATTGTCAGAAAATTTCTAATTTATTTCATCAAAATATGGAAGAATTTCTTTTGCTCTGGAAAGAAAATACAGAGTCACTGAATACAGTTAGTGCAATGAAAAGATATGTAATAGAGAAGATAAAAAAGCATTTAAGCGCTTTAGAAAAACATCAGACAGAATTGGAAAGAAAGCCAATTCTTGATACAATAGAATATGTAAAAAACAATTATGGACAAAAGATTTTATTAGAAGAAATGGCTGAGAAAATCGGATTTAATCCCAATTATTTTTCCGAGGTATTTAAAAAGGAGACTGGAAAGAATTTTTCTACATATCTCTTGGAAGTGAGAATGGATGCAGCGAAAGATTTTTTGCGAAACAGTTCTGAAACAATCTATAAAATTGCATCTAAGGTTGGATATAAGGATTCAAAATACTTTAGCCAGCAATTTACTAAAGTAGTGGGAATTAAACCCACAGAATATAGAAGATTGTATTTTTAAGAGGTATTGATATGAGGAATGTTGGAAAACTTCATATTTATTTTATTACTATAATTGTAACTCTTTTTGTTTATATATATATGCCAAATAACTGGAAGAAACTGACAGGGCTTCTTCTTTTGACATTATTATGTGGAGGATGGATTGTAAGTGTAAAATTCATACATGCATTTGAAAATGCAGTTAATCAGATCCCTGATAGGGGAAAATGCAGGGAAATCCTAAATAATTCAGGAATATCTATTCTAAAAAAAATGGCGAATCAGCAGGATATTCTTGCGCTGAAAATGGAAAAAAAATACAGTGTTAAAGTAGAGGATAAGCAGAGCAAAATCAATTCTCTACAAAGCCAGATTAATCCACATTTTCTTTATAACACACTGGAATGTATCCGAAGTGAAGCTGTCTGTCAGGGAAATAAGAGTATTGCTAATATGGCGAAGTCCCTTGCTTCTTTTTTTAGATACAGCATCAGTAGAAAAGAAAATATTGTAACGCTTCAGGATGAACTAAACAATATCCGAAACTATATATTAATTCAGAATTATCGTTTTGAGGATAAATTTCAATTTTATGTAAAAATAGATGAAGAGGATCAAAAGGCACTTGTTTGCCAGATTCCCAAAATGACTATGCAACCTATTGTGGAAAATTCTATTTTTCACGGACTGGAAACAAAAACAGGTGACTGCTGTGTGACCATATATATTCGTATGACTCAGGATAAAGTACTTCTTACTATTTCAGATAATGGCGTAGGAATGAATGAAAAACAGTTGAAAAAATTACAGTATGGATTGGAGTATGGTGCTGCGGAAGAAATATCCGATGAGCAAAACAGTGTTAAAAAAATTCATGGAAATGGTATTGCTCTTTTTAATATTAATCAGCGTTTGAAATTGACGTTCGGTGAAGAATACTACATTAAAATATACAGTATTGAGGGAGAAGGAACTGATGTGGAGATTCTTCTTCCGCTTTCTACAGAGAAGGATAAAAGATGAAAAGAGAAATTCTGCAGTTTACAAATTTAAGAATAAAAAATGAATATGGGGAACAACTCGAAGATCTAAACATGATATTTTTGGAAGGCGAAGCACATCTTTTATGGGGGTGGGATAGTACACCCCGTATTTTTGCCAGCTTATTTTGTGGTAAAACTGAAATTGTAAAGGGAAATATTTATATAAATTCAAAAATAACAGGAAAAGATACCAAATATAATTTTGAAAAAAATGGTATTTACTTTGTGGATAGCCAGGTAGAATTGATGAAATCTCTGAATCTTTCAGAACAACTTTTTTTATTAAAAAATAATAGTCTTTGGAAAATAAAATTGAATTCTAGGGCAATCGAAATACGAACAAGAGAGATTATGAATCATTATAATTTAGAATTGGATGCACTGGCAAAAACGGATTCTCTTCGTGCTATCGAGAAAGTGTGGTTTCAGTTGGTAAGGCTGGCAGATAGAAATGCAAAAATGATAGTTCTTGGAGGTGTGACAGAAATTTGCAGTCAAGATGATTTGCAAAAGCTGTTACGTCTTCTTGAGCAGTTAAAAAATGAGGGAATCTCATTTGTTATTTATGACAGTCACCCAGAATATTTTCTTGGCTTAGCAGATGATTGCTATCTTATGAAAAATGGAAAGATAATAAAAAAGTTTTATGATAAAATTCAGTTTGAACAGTACTGGAAAACAGCAATGGAAATACATGGCAAAAAGAAAACAGAAGCTGTGCAACAAAGAAAAAACAGAAACTATGGAAGCTTTAAATGGCAGGGACAGAAAGGGAAAATAGCTTGTTTGAATGTTTTTGAAGGAGAGACTGTCTATGTGAAAACATCCTGTTGGGAACAACAGAAAAAGATTAAAGATGCGTTTTTGGGGGCGTACGGACATGGCACTTTTTTTGAAAGTCGAGATAAGAGCATATTCTATAATGACATAAGAATCCTGGTCAAAAACAGAATAGGATTTTGGGGGAACGAAGTGATAAAAGAAGAATATTTTTTGAATCTATCAGTACGAGACAATATTTTACTCCCCTCTGTAAAGAAAATCAGCAGATGTGGTTTCTATCAGGTGGGAGAAAAATTTGTATTTCAAGATAGAGAGTTTTGTCCAGAATTACACACTTTAGAGCAGGATGAAAGTATGTCAGATGAAAAGATTTTCAAAATTCTGCTTTATCGCTGGAAATTATTTAATCCTCAAATATTGATTCTACATAATGTTTTTTCCAGAGCAAATTTAGAGATGCGTCAATGGCTCTGGGAAATGCTTTTTGATATGACCAAAAGAGGGACAGGGTTAATTTTACTTGAAGCATTTGAGGAAGATATGCTTCCATTTGTGGATCGAGTTGTGATACCAGAAGAAGAATGGGTATAGGAGAATGATTATGATTCCTTTTTTTATTCGTCAGTTCTCCCTTATGGTTCTAATGACTTTAGGAGTATCAATAGAATATATTTGTGGAAACTTTGATTTGGCATTTGCAGCACAGATATCAGCATCCTCCCTGCTGAGTATTTTTTTGGTTACAAAAGGAGTTCCCATATTTATCAGTTGGATTATGATATTTGTATTTAATGGATTGATCGGATGTATGAAAGGAATTTTCATTACAAAGTTTCGAATACCTTCCATTATTGTTACGTTGGCTTTCCAGATGATTCTGGTAAATTTCTGTGCAGGAATTACGAACGGTACAAATTTGACTATGCCGTATTTGAAGGAACTGTATAAAGTTTTTCCTATGGAATTGATAGAAATTGGACTGGCTGCTATGGGACTGACGGTAACACATTATTTTCTAAATTATACATATTATGGAAAATATTGTTATATGCTGGGAGAAAATATGGCTCTGGCAGAAAAAGATGGTTTGAATTGTACTGCTGTTTCTGTTTTGATTCATGGAGTGGTATCATTGTTTTTTTCTATCCCAGCTATTTTGTTGGCAATGTATACAGGAAGTGGAAGCGGTTCTCTGGGAATGGGCTATCTATACCAGGTATTGGCTGCTATGCTTTTGGGTCGAAATCTGGTATATGGAAAAAAGAAAAGTGTTTTCGGAATGTTTTGGGGATCATTCATTCTTGTATTATTTACAAGTATTTTAACTGCAAAAGGGCATTTAAATCAATGGGAAAATATTTTGGAGGGAATTATAATTTTAGTTTGCCTTTCCCGAGAGTATAGAAAAAAGTCTGAGAACTCTCCCCCTAAATCTGAGAATCCTCATATTGAAGAAATAACTGAAAAGGGTAAAATAAAAGCACAATAAAGGAAAGCCCAAATGTGTAGGGAACAAAAGAAAACAGGGAGGTAGTAAAATGAAAAAAAAAGTTTTAGGTATTGTAATGTCTGTAGCATTAACAGTAGGTATGACAGCGGGTTGCTTATGTACGGTGCATGCAGGAGAAACGGAAGATCATAAAATCGGCTTTCTTGCTCCGACTCTCCAGACAGAATTTTTTATCAGTATTGATGACGGATTAAAAAAAGAATGTGAGGATAGAGGTTGGGAGTATGTATCAGTTAGCTTTGATAATGATTCAGCAAAGGCCGTTACAAATATTGAAAATATGGTAACTGGATCCTGTGATGCAATCATTGCCATGGTTTCTGACAGCTCTTGTGACGCTGCTTTGAAGGCTGCACAGGATGAAGGTGTAAAAATCATGGAGTGCGGTGTCGAAACAGATGTACATGATGTTGTTTTAAATACAGACCAGTATGATGTTGGTGTAGAAATCGGAAAAATGGCATCTGATTGGATTAACAATCAACTGGATGGTGCTGGCAAAGTAGTTGTATATACTACAGTGCAGAATCAGGACATGCAGAACCGTGGTGAGGGTATCCAAGAAGCACTAAAGGAAAATGCTCCTGATGCAGAAATTCTTGAGGTTGTAGATATTGGAAAGGATGTTGTTGGTTCAGGCACAACAACTACAGAAAATATGCTTCAGAAACATCCTGATTTAAATACTATCGTATGTTATGGTGATGCGGCAGCGGTAGAATCAATGGAGGCGGCTAAAGCAGCAGGCGTTGATTCAGAGAATTTTGGCATTTTTTCCTGTGACGGGACTGCTCAGGCATTAGCAGGAATTGCAAATGGTGATCCCCAGAAAGGTAGTGTTATGTTTGCCCCGTTGGCTCCTATGATGGCAGAATATTGTCAAAAACTTTTTGATGGGGAAACATTTGAAGATGCAGTCGAAACAGAGTGTATTCCTGTTACGGCTGAGAATGTTACAGAATTTTATAATCCGGAGAACACAGAAAAATAGTCTGGTAGCTTTGTGAAAAAGACAGTGCTGTCTGCAAGAACGGACAGCACTGATTTTGAAAGGAAACAGATATGAAAAATACAATTTTGAGTGTAAAAGATATTGTAAAAGAATATCCTGGCGTACGAGCTATCGATCATCTGTCTTTTGAAGTAGAAGAGGGAGAGATTCATGCATTAATTGGCGAAAATGGTGCAGGAAAATCAACTCTGATCAAGACTTTGTCTGGCGCAATAACTCCTACTTCCGGTACGATTATTATAAATGGAAAAAAATTTACTTCCATAACTCCAAAGCAGGCAAAGGAAGAAGGAATTGCTGTTATTTATCAGGAATTTACATTAGTTCCAGGAATCAGTGCAGCTGAGAATGTTTTTCTTGGAGAAAAAACATCTCAGGGAATATTTGTAGATATTAAGGATAGAGAACGCAGAGCAAAAGAACTTTTTGATCAGATGCAGGTGGATATTGATGTATCAAAGCCTGTACGAGACCTTTCTCCAGCTTGTCAGCAAATTGTAGAAATAGCAAAAGCTGTTAGTAAAGATGTAAAAATACTGATCATGGACGAACCTACAGCTCCTCTGACAGTTAGTGAGGTTAAGGTTTTGTTTAAAATTGTAAGAGATTTAAAAAAGAAAGGAGTTACGATTATATATATTTCTCATCGCCTTGAGGAATTATTTGAATTGGCAGACCGTGTAACTGTTATGCGTGACGGTGCTTATGTAGGTACAGAAAAAATTGAAGATATTGACCGACAGAAACTGATTGCTATGATGGCAGGCAGAGAGCTTAAAGAATCTTATCCTGCAAGGCAGGTATCTATTGGAGAAGAAGTTCTTCGCGTAGAAAATCTTTATGGAAATGGAGATAAAAATATTACATTTTCACTTCATAAAGGAGAAATTCTTGGATTTGCTGGATTAGTTGGTGCAGGACGTACTGAGCTAATGCGGGTTATTTATGGTGCAAATCCTATAGAAGCTGGAAAAATCTTTATTCATGGTCAAGAGGTACATATTAGATCTTGCGGAGACGCAATCAGAAATGGAATTGGTTATATTCCTGAGGATCGCAAAGCCCAGGGCGTATTTCTTCCTATGAGTATTAAGTGGAATACAGTTATTAATAATTTAAAGTCGTTTTCAAAGGGGATATTTGTAGATGATAAAAAAGAGGATGCTGTGGCATCTAATTATCAAAAAAAGTTCGAAATCAAAACACCTAGTCTTAATCAGCGAGTTAAAAATCTAAGTGGAGGAAATCAGCAGAAAGTTGTTATTGCAAAAACACTTGCGGCTAACAGTGAGATTATAATTTTTGATGAACCAACAAGGGGTATTGATGTAAGCGCAAAGCAGGAGATTTACAAATTGATGAATGAACTTGTAGAAACTGGAAAATCCATCATTATGGTATCTTCTGATATGCCAGAACTTTTAGGAATGTCAGACAGGATTGTTGTCATCTATGAAGGTATAAAAACAGGAGAAGTTGCTAAAACAGAGTTTAATCAGAATTATATTTTGGATTTAGCATCTGGAGGACATAAAAATGGAACAGACAAAAAAAACGTGGATTGATTATTATAAGAAATTTGGTATTTATATTTTTTTAATTGTGGTTTTTATCTTTTTTGCTATTTTTGCACCTAATTTCTTGTCTTATAAGAATATAATTAATATTTTAAGACAGGTATCTATGTTTGGTATTGTTGTAGTTGGAGTATCTGCTGTTATGATTGGCGGCGGTATGGACTTATCTGTTGGCGGCCAGATGGCAGTAGTAGGAATGATACTGGGATATCTGATGGTTAATATGAACATTGGCATAGTTCCAGCAATGATTATTGGTATTCTGATAGGATGTGGATTCGGAACAATTAACGGAATTCTTGCAATTAAATTACATATTGCCCCGATTATTGTTACATTATCTATGATGCTTGTCTTACAAGGTGCAGCATATTTGATCACAGGCGGTTATCCTATCACGGGAATGCCTGAAGCATTTACTAAAATAGGGCAGGGCTATATTGGAATCATTCCAATCCCCGTTATTATTTTTCTCATATTTATTGCTTTCGGCTGGGTGGTTATGAATAAAACCTATTTGGGACGCCATATCTATGCTCTTGGAGGAAATAAGGAGGCTGCTCGTCTTGCAGGTATTAACGTAGACAGGCTGACAATTTTTATTTATGCTTTTACGGGATTTGCGGCAAGCATTGCAGCTATCATTATGGTTGGAAGAACAAATGCATCTCAGCCAGGAGCTGGAAGTACCTATCCATTTGACTGTATGACAGCGGCCTGCCTTGGCGGAATTAGTATTTCCGGAGGAGAGGGAAAAATCAGTGGAGTTGTAGTGGGGGTTATCATACTTGGTATTTTAGATAATGGACTTGTGCTTATGGGAGTAAATTCTAACTTCCAGAGTGTAGTGAAAGGTCTGATTCTTTTAGCTGCTGTTGCTATTGACTGTTATGAAGGTGATGCGAAAAAAAATTAAGCCATATTATTTAGAAAAGAAGGTGACAAATATGCGAACACGTACACTGCCCTATTATGAATTCAGCGAGGGTGTTTTTGAAATTGATGAATTTGACTGTGTTTCAATTTTTGTAATTGTAGGAGAAGAGCGCGCTCTAGTTCTTGATAGTGGAACAGGGATAGGAGATCTGAGGTGGGTGATTGAAAACCGTATTACAAATAAACCTTATGATGTGGTTTTAACTCATAATCATGCAGATCATATAGGTGGAGCCGGCTTTTTCGATGAGGTATGGATTCATGAAAAGGATTCTGACTGGACAGATTTGCCTGTACCACCTACGTTGGAGGGCAGACGAGGTTATGCAGAACTTATTCGAAATCGAGAAAATAAATATTATGCCTATACAGATGAAGATATTGTGGAATGGCCCAAAAAACCTATAACAAAATTTCTAACAGATGGTCAGATTTTTGATTTAGGCGGAAGAAAGGTTACTATTTTTTATTGTCCAGGTCATACCAAGGGAGAATGTGTTGCCATTGATGATAAAAGTAGAATTCTTTTTTCAGCAGATGCCTGCAATAGAAATTTTTTGCTTACAAAAGATGTTGCGAAATCTGAAGAAGAAGTTTTGCAGATAGCAAAATTAAGTTTGGAAAGGCTATTGGAGATGAAAGGAACTGCATTTGACAAGGTGTATAATGGACATCACGATTTCAGAGGATTTGCTTCACCTTTGGAGGATAATGTTTTGGAAAATACTGTTAAATGTCTGGAAACGATGCAAAATGGTGATGCAAAATTCCGTCGAGTACCAGATCAGCTTTCTTCTGAAGGAAAAATGAAAGAAGTTGTCGAGTACGGAAATGTACAGATTACTTGGATGTAATTTTGTTGTTTATATATACGTGCGTGAAAACAAGTTAATTATAAAAAATCAAAGATTAAAAAGGATGTTTTATCTTTTCTTAGATAAGCATCCTTTTTTTCGAACTTATAAATTACTATATGACAATCTTTGATTATATAGGATAGGTTAATGCAAAACAATTGACAATATGATTATTATTTAGTATATTTTAGAGAAAATAGTTGAAAATTCATGTTTTAAACAAAATAGGGAGAAGATTATGAATAAAAGAAACATCAGCGGACAGCGTCAGATGGATTTTGTATCAAAATTTAATTTTATCCGGGAAGCAGGAACGGATGCAGAAAAAAAAGCCGCTGTCCTTATCCGGGAGGAACTTTCCTCCTTTGGAATGGACAGCCGTCTGGAAGAATTTCCTTTTTATACCTGGGAGATCAGAAAGTCCGTATTTGCCGTAACAGAGCCTTATTATAAAGAATATCAGGCGGAAGGCTACATCCGGTGCGGAAATACGCCGGAAAAGGGAATCGAAGCAGATTTTGTCTATGCGGAAAACGGAGACGAAATCAGCCTTTCCCATGTAAGGGGAAAGATTGTTATGGTAAATGAGATCGTCCGTAAGGATATGTACCTGAAGCTGTTAAAAGCGGGTGCGGCAGGATTTGTCAGCATCACCGGTACTCCTGTAGATGAAGGCGAGGACCGGATGCCAAAAGCAGCCGGAATCCCTCAGAAGCTTTTTGATTCCCTGAATGAGAGCGAGTTGATCCAGGGCGTTGGAATCCATTATCAGGACGCTGTGGAAATGGTTACGAAAGGAGCCTCCCGCGCACGCCTTACCTTACTTCAGGAAGAAGTCAGCCGTACTTCCGGAAATATCGTAGCAAGGATCCCCGGAACAGACCGGGCAGAAGAGATCCTGACCCTTACAGCCCACTACGATTCGGTTCCTCAGGGTCCGGGAGCCTATGACAATATGGCAGGAGCAGCCATCATTATGGAAATCTGCCGTTATTTCAGGGAGCATCAGCCTCGCAGAACACTGGAATTTATCTGGTTCGGAGCAGAAGAAAAAGGGCTTCTGGGAAGCAGGGATTATATCAGGACACATGAAAAAGAACTGAGCGCGCATCGCTTCAACATGAACGTAGACCTTGCCGGACAGCTGGTAGGCGAAAATGTAATCGGTGTAACCGGGGACTCTTCCATCTGTTCCATGCTGACTTATCTTGCCCGGGAAACAGGAATCGGAATGACTACCAAAAACCAGATCTGGGGAAGTGATTCCAATACTTTTGCCTGGAAGGGGATTCCGGCAATGACCTTAAACAGAGACGGCTTTGGCATGCATACCCATTACGATACGGTAGAGCTTCTCTCTGCCTGGTCTCTGGAACGGAGCGCGCAGCTTCTCTGCCACATTGCAGAAAGTCTTGCTGCAATTGACAGTATGCCGTTCCCACAGGAAATTCCGGAAGAATTCAAAAAACAGCTGGATGAATATTTTGGGGCGTAGGCTTTAAAATGCCCGGATTTTATGATACACTTACCAGTACAACGAATACGAGGATTCTGCTGAATTAACGCAGAATCCATACAAAGGAGATGTTTTGGCTATGACAGTAACAGAACGGCTTAGCGCCCTTCGTGATCTGATGAAAGAAAAAGGTGTGGACGCTTATCTGGTGCCAACAGATGATTTCCATGCATCAGAGTATGTAGGAGATTATTTTAAATGTAGAAAATATATCACGGGCTTTACCGGATCTGCCGGAAGAGCCGTGATCACTATGGATATGGCGGGGCTTTGGACGGACGGACGCTATTTTATCCAGGCGGCACAGCAGCTGGAGGGAACTACGGTGGAGCTTTTTAAGATGGGCGAACCGGAAGTACCCACCATCCATGAATTTCTGAAAGAAAAGCTTTCAGAAGGAATGTGTCTGGGCTTTGACGGAAGAACCGTAAGTGCAGCAGAAGCAGAAGAACTGAAAGACCTGCTTTCCGACAAAAAGATCCGTTTTTCTGTAGAAGAAGACCTGATCGGTGAAATCTGGACGGAACGTCCGGCCCTTTCCTGTGAACCGGTTATGGAACTGGATGTAAAATGGGCAGGAGAATCCAGAGCAGATAAATGTACGCGGATCCGCCGGAAAATGCAGGAAAAGCAGGCAGATGTTTTTGTCCTTACTTCCCTGGATGATATTGCATGGCTTCTGAACATCAGAGGCAATGATATCCACTGCTGTCCGGTAGTCCTTTCCTATCTGATAATGACCGAAGAGGAAGTGCTTCTTTTTGCCAATGAAAAAGCATTTGGTCAGGATGTCCTTGCCAATCTGAAAAAAGATGGAGTTGTCCTGAAACCATACGATGATATCTATACATATGTACACACGATCCCTGCCGGAAAGACCGTGATTCTTTCCAGGGCAGGCGCCAACAGCCGTCTGGTAAACAGCATTCCGGCTGAAGTAAAAATCCTGGATGAAGAAAACCTTACCCTTCTTCCAAAAGCCATTAAAAATCCCACGGAAGTAGAGAATGAGAGGATTGCCCATATCAAAGACGGTGTGGCTGTGACAAAGTTTATTTACTGGCTGAAACAGAACGTGGGGAAAATGGAGATCACAGAACTCAGCGTAGCAGAGCATCTTTTCCAGCTTCGGAAGGAACAGGAAAATTTCCTGGACAACAGCTTTGATCCCATTGTTTCCTATGGCGGTCACGCGGCCATCTGCCATTACAGTCCGTCACCGGAGACAGATATTCCTCTGGAACCAAAGGGGCTGGCTCTCTGCGACACCGGCGGACATTATCTGGAAGGAAGTACCGATATTACCCGTACCATTGCCCTTGGAGAACTGACAGAAAAAGAACGGAAATATTTTACCCTTGTATTGAAGGGACATCTGCATTTAAGCGATGCAAAATTCCGTTACGGCTGCTGCGGACAGAACCTGGATTACCTTGCCAGAGAACCGTTGTGGAGACTGGGAGAGGATTATAATCATGGTACCGGTCATGGAGTGGGATATCTTCTGAATGTACATGAAGGACCAAACAGCTTCCGCTGGAAATCCTCCTCCGCAGTTCTGGAAGAGGGTATGATCACCTCCAACGAGCCGGGATATTATGTAGAAGACGAGTTCGGTATCCGACACGAAAACCTGATCGTGTGCAAAAAGGCCGAAAAGACGGCATTCGGTCAGTTTATGTGCTTCGAGAACCTGACCATGGTACCTTTTGATCTGGATGCCATCGATCCGGAGCTTCTGGACACTTATGAAAAAGGTCTTCTGAATTCCTATCATGCAGAGGTTTATGAGAAGATTTCTCCTTACCTTACAGAGGAAGAAAAAGAGTGGCTGAAAGAATATACAAGAGCGATCTAAATGTTAAAAAAAGAGGTTTGGCATTATCTCATAGTGCCAAATCTCTTTTTCTATCTGTTGAAAAATACAGAAAATATCAATTATAATACAAACAGAAACAGGAGAATTGACTGGCCAGTCATACCTCAGGTACGAAAAAACATATTAAAGAGGTGTGAAGTCAATGAAAGAAAAAGTACAGTCTTTTGGACGATTTTTAAGCGGCATGGTCATGCCGAACATCGGAGCCTTTATTGCATGGGGTCTGATCACAGCATTATTTATTGATACCGGATGGCTCCCAAATGCAAGATTTGCACAGCTGGTAGGTCCTATGTCCTCTATGCTCCTTCCTCTTATGATCGCCTATACCGGCGGTGAGGCAGTTGCAGGTAAAAGAGGCGGCGTGATCGGTGCCATTGCATCCATGGGTGTGATCGTGGGATCTGATGTGCCTATGTTTATTGGCGCAATGATTGTCGGTCCGCTGGCAGCATGGATCATCAAAAAGTTTGACAAAGCTGTAGAGGGACATATTCCGGCAGGCTTTGAAATGCTTGTAAACAATTTTTCCATTGGTATCATCGGTGCGGTGCTGGTGCTGCTTTCCATGCTGGGAATTACTCCGCTGGTTGAGTTTCTGAATCAGGTTATGAGCGCCGGAGTAGGCTTCCTGGTCGACCATGCTCTGCTTCCTCTCACCAGTATCTTTATTGAACCGGCAAAGGTTCTGTTCCTGAACAATGCAATCAATCACGGAATCCTTTCACCTATGGGAATCCAGCAGGTAGAAGAGGCGGGAAAATCTATTTTCTTCCTTCTGGAGGCCAATCCGGGACCGGGACTGGGTGTTCTTCTTGCATATTGTATCGCAGGAAAGGGAAGTGCCAAAAGCTCTGCTCCGGGAGCTGTGATCATTCATTTCCTTGGAGGAATCCATGAGATCTACTTCCCCTATATTCTCATGAACCCGCTTCTGATTCTGGCAGTAATGGCAGGCGGCGCAGCAGGAACTTTCATTTTTTCACTGTTCCATGTAGGCCTGACCTCTCCGGCATCTCCGGGAAGTATCATTGCAATTCTGGGTATGGCAGAGCGGCATTCCTATCTTGGATTAATCATTGGTGTACTTGCCGCAGCGGCAGTTTCCTTTTTGGTATCACTTCCAATTCTGAAATTTATGGGAAAAGACGGGTCTCTGGAAGAAGCGCAGGCTAAGAAAGACGCAATGAAACGTCAGGCAAAGGGAAGCGCAGTTTCAACGGAGCCTTCCGCTGACACACGGACCGAAAAGATCAGTAAAATCGCATTTGCCTGTGATGCAGGTATGGGATCCAGCGCTATGGGCGCTACAGTGCTGAAAAAGAAGATTGCAGCAGCCGGTATAGAGGGAATCGAAGTAATTCATACTCCAGTGTCTTCCATTCCTTCAGATGTACAGATCGTAGTAACGCATCAGGAACTGGGGGAACGTGCCGCACACAGCAATCCAAAGGCCAGACGAATACTGATCACTAATTTTATGGCAGCCCCGGAATATGATCTGCTTGTGGAAGATCTGAAAAAAACAAACCTTTAAAAAGGTCTGTCCCCGATCAGTAAGAGATGATATAATGATGATACTTACATAAAAAGAAGGTTTGTTCCGGCGAACCTGTCTACGGGAGATAAACCAAATGAAAAAACTTCATAAAGTGGGCAAATTTTATACCAGGATCATCATGAACAATATTGGCATATTTATTTTTATCGGTATCCTGTCCGTGATCTTCAACGATCACGGATGGTTTCCCGATAAGGATATGTATGCCATTTCTCAGTTAGTATATAAAGTGATCCTTCCCTCCTTCATTGCCTATGAGGGAGGAAGGGCTGTCAGCGGAAAGGAAGGCGGAATTGCAGGTGTTCTGGCTGTAACCGGACTGATCTGGCACCAGTCCTCCGCAGAGCTTTTGGGCGCTATGCTTCTTGGACCGACAGCAGGATATCTATGGAAAAAGGAATGTTTGTGGATTGAAAAAAAAGTTCCATCCAGTATGCAGATGCTTGGAAAAAATCTGATTCTTGGAACAACCGGAGCCCTTTTTTCTGCAGCAGGCATCTATCTGATTCTTCCTTTGCTGGAACGGACAGCAGAGCTGTTTTTTTCAGGGATTTCTTTTCTGACCCGCTACAATATGACAGCCTGTCTCAGTATTTTTATCGAACCTGCCAAAGTATTTTTTCTGAATAATGTAGTAAACCATATGATGCTGGTTCCTGCAGGAATGGAACAGATCCGTGAAACAGGAAGTACGGTTCTTTTTCTGATGGAAACAAATCCCGGACCGGGAATCGGAGTGATCCTCGCCTTATTTTATATGAAAAAGCTCCATAAAAATGAGGCTGCATCTGTGCTTACGGCCCATGCCCTTGGAGGAATCCACGAAGTTTATTTTCCCTTTGTCCTGGCAGATCTCAGGCTTCTTCCAGCGGTGATCCTCGGTGGGATGACGGGAAATATCGTCTTCCAGATTTCAAAATCCGCAGTGAAGGGTATGGTATCTCCAGGGAGCATTTTTACAATTCTACTTATGGCAGATTCAGGATGCAGATGGAAGGTGCTGGCAGGAATCCTGCTGTCGGCAGCAACGTCATTTCTGACAGGAATACTGATTCTGAAAAAAGCTTCCGCTTATCAGAAAAAACATTCTTCTCCAAAAATATCGTCTTCTCAGAAAAAAGAAACAGAAGAAGAGACGGAAAGCAGACTTCAACAAGAGCGTACACAGGAGGAAAATATGGAAAAATCCCTTAAAAAAATAGCTTTTGTCTGTGACGGAGGAATTGGTTCCAGCGTTATGGGAGCCGCACTTTTGCGAAGAAAACTTCAGTCTTTGGGAAAGGCGGAGATCACCGTAGAAGCATATGCCGTGGATCTTGTACCCGGGGATATCGATATCATCATCTGTCAGAAAGATTTTTACAACATTCATGGCTCTGTTCTGGAAAACAGACAGGTGCATCTGGTAGACAGCCTGCTGCAGACCGAAGAGTGTATGGCATTATTTCGGGAAAATGAAAGGGGTGAAATGATAAAATGAACATAACACCGCGTATGAAACAGATTTTTCAGAGCCTTTTAAATGAAACTGATCCTGTTTCTGTAAAGAATCTGGCTGAAAAAATAGGAGTCAGCAAGAGGACAGTCCAGAGAGAACTGGAATATACCGCCAGTTCTTTAAAAGGCTATGACATCACTTTTATGTCAAAAACAGGAGTAGGTGTCTGGCTGGAAGGTACTGAAGACGAAAAACAGAGGCTTCGAGAAGCCCTTTCTGAAAAAGACGATTATGATGTGGGGAATCGTGAACTGCGGAGAAAGAAACTGATCCTGGAGCTTCTCAGGGAAAAGGGACTGAAAAAACTCTTTTATTACAGCAGCCGCTTTAAAGTCAGTGAGGCTACCATCAGTTCCGACCTTGAAGCGGCAGAGACCTGGCTGAAGCAGTATGGTCTTAATATAAGCCGTAAACCCGGCAGCGGTATTTCTGTGGAAGGATCTGAAGAAGATTACAGACGGGCAATCCGTGTATTTGTCAATGAAAATATTGATACCCGGGTTCTTCGTGAAGCATATGAGGCAGAAAGTGAGCCGGAGCGTTATGCAGGATTGAAAAAAAGTAACATTGGACAGATTCTGAACGACAATATCATGAGCCGTGTCATGGACTGTATCACAGGAATGAACCATGACCGGATGCTGAATCTGACCGAAAATTCCTATGTGGGTCTTGTGATCCATATTTCCATTGCCATAAACCGGATTCTGAAAAACGAGGTTCTGGATACTACGCCTCCATGGGTAGAAGAAATGGAAGAGGATGATGACCTCTGTCTTGCCCGGGCTATCGTCCATGAACTGGAAGAAGAATTTGAGATCCAGATTCCCAAAATCGAAGTTTCTTATATCTGCCTTCACATCAAGGGTGCCAAACATGAAAAGCTTCAGTGGAAAGGAACAGATGGAAAAGAAAGTGAAAACAGAGAGCTTCACCAGATCGTTAATGAAATGATTGATGCCTTTGATCCTGAAAAATCCTGGGCATTGAAGCAGGATGAGGAATTTCTTCAGGGACTTCTTGCTCATCTGCAGCCCACCCTGGTACGTCTGAACCATGGTATGCAGATACGAAATCCAGTATTAGATGAAATCTGTTCCGGTTATCCGGATATTTATAAAAAATGCATCCAGGTAGGCAAGATACTGGAAAAGTGGACTGGAAAATCAGTTCCTCCAGAGGAGATTGGATTTCTTACCGTTCATTTTGGAGCTGCCATAGTCCGTATGAAAAACCGGAAGGAACAGCTTCGCAAAGTACAGATTGGTGTGATCTGCTCCAGCGGAATCGGAATTTCCCGTCTGATGTCGTCCAAGCTGGAACGGGTTTTTAAGGATCGGGTCCAGCTTACCGCATATGGAAAAAAGGATATCACACCCTATATCACGTCAAAAACAGATTTCTTTGTTTCCAGTATTTCTACAGAAATCACAGATGTTCCGGTAATCTATGTAAATCCGCTTCTGAATGAAGAAGATATGGAAAAAATCCGCCGTAATGTTTATCAGTATGAGCGGATTCCGGAAAAACAGAGAAAAGCAGATCAGGTGACTCTCCAGCTGGAGGAGATCAATCTGGTGGCTGCGCAGATTAATCTGGTAATCAAATATATGGAATTTATAAAAACAGATGAAAACATTTCTTTTGAAGAGCTTCTGATCGCAGTTTCAGAACGGCTTTCTCCTTATTCTGACCGGCAGGAACTGATCCGGGAGGATATTATGAAAAGAGAACGGATCTCCAGTCAGATTTTTGCAGAGTTTGGATTTGCACTGCTTCATACAAGAACAAAGGGTGTCGTGCGCCCCGGCTTTCATGTATGTATGACCAGAAATCTGGATAGCTTTCGTGACCCTTATTTTAAGGGCATCAAAGTTGTCTTTGTGATGCTTGCACCCGTAGACGACAACCTCCGTATCAATAATGAAATCCTGGGACATATCAGCAGTACGCTTATCGAAGATTTTCATTTTCTGGATGTGATCCTGAGAGGAGAAAAAGAAGAGATACGGGATGAGCTTTCACGATGTCTGAAACAGTATTTCAACAAATATATCCTGACACGAACCTGATTTCAGGAAACAGAATATTATTTTTTGAACCATTTTCGTAAAGAAGATGGTTCTTTTTTTCTATAATTTTGGCACTATCAAATGACGCCAATTCCCCTCTTCTTTAAATTGAAATTTACGATCTGATTCCCTTATAATTAAGTCAGAAAGAAACAAAAGCAACGGGCAAAAACATTCAGGGAGGTAATTTATATGTTTTTTAAATCAAAGAAAAAAGAAGAAAAAAAAGAACTGCTTTACCGTGAAAACATCCGAACCGGATGTACTCGGGCATCTCAGGAAGAGGTGATCCGCCAGGTAGGACAGATGCTGGTTGACAGCGGATATGTGGATCAGCCTTATGTACAGGCAATGCTGGAAAGAGAAAAAACCTTCTCTACCTTCATGGGAAATGATCTTGCACTTCCTCATGGAGTAGAAGCTGCAAAAAAAGATATCAAGGCTTCCGGTATTGCAGTCATGACATTTCCGGAAGGGACAGACTGGGGCGGAAATACCGTTAAAATAGTAATTGGAATCGCTGGCGTAGGAGAGGAACATCTTCAGATCCTGTCTGTGATCGCAGATAAAATGCTGGATGCAGATGCAGCTGAAAAACTGGCTGCAGCAGATGTGGATACTGTATATACTCTTCTGACCGGAAAGGAGTAAAACATATGATTATTACAGTAACAATGAACCCTGCCATTGATAAAACTGTGGAGATCGATCAGCTGCTCCCCGGAGGGCTGAATCGAATTCAGAAGGTGGAATATGACGCAGGAGGCAAAGGTATCAATGTTTCCAAGACCATCCGTGAGCTGGGCGGAACCAGTATTGCAACCGGATTTCTGGGAGGAAACGCAGGCAAAACCATTCAGAACGTTCTCAATGAAAAAGAGATCAGAAATGACTTTATCCAGGTAGACGGAGAGACACGTACCAACACAAAGGTATTTGAAAAAAACGGCGCAGTCACAGAACTGAATGAACCGGGACCGGTGATCAGCGAAGAACAGATTCAGATGCTTCTTCAGAAACTGGAAGCGTATGCAGATGAGCAGACACTTTTTGTGCTGGCAGGCAGTATCCCGAAAGGGGTTGACAAAAATATTTATGCAGAAATCACCCGTCTGGTACATAAGAAAGGTGCAAAGGTGCTGCTGGATGCAGACGGAGAGTTATTCCGAAATTCTCTGGAAGCTGTTCCGGACATTATTAAACCAAACCGCGTAGAACTGGAAGAATATGCAGGCTTTGATTATCGGGCATCCTCAGAAGAGCTTCTGGATCTGGCCCGTAAATTCCAGAAAAAGGGAATCGGCACCGTAGCAGTATCCATGGGAAAAAGCGGCGCCATGCTGGTAAAGGAAAGCTATGAAGTAAAATGTCCGGCTCTTTCCGTAAAAGCCCACTCTACTGTAGGCGCAGGAGACGCCATGGTAGCGGCTCTGGCATATTCCTGGGATCAGGGTCTTGAAAATGAAGCCATGACCCGCCTTTGTATTGCAGCAAGTGCAGGAGCAGTAACAACAATCGGAACCAAACCTCCAGCAAGAGAACTGGTAGACCAGCTGGCAGAACAGGTAATTATTGAAAGAATAGGAGAATAAAATCATGAAAACAAAAGCAGTCAGAATGTATGGAACAAGAGATCTGAGACTTGAGGAATTTGAATTACCGGAGATCAAAGATGACGAGATTCTCGTAAAGGTAATGAGCGACAGTATCTGCATGTCAACCTATAAGCTTGCAGAACAGGGCAAAAAACATAAAAGAGCGCCTCAGAATATTGATACAAACCCGATTATCGTGGGACATGAATTTGCCGGAGTAATCGTAAAGGTTGGAGAAAAATGGAAAGACCAGTTTAAACCGGGCATGAAATTTGCCCAGCAGCCGGCGCTGAATTACAAAGGAAGCCTGGCATCTCCCGGATACTCTTATGAATATTTCGGTGGAGCCTGCACCTACTGCATTATTCCTCACGAGGTTATGGAGCTTGGCTGCCTGATGCCCTACGACGGCGACAGTTTCTTTGAGGCGTCTCTTGGAGAACCTATGAGCTGCATTATCGGCGGATATCACGGCAACTATCACACAAACAAACGAAACCACGATCTTGCAGGCGGTACAAAGGTGGACGGAGATATCATCATCCTTGGCGGATGCGGTCCTATGGGGCTGGGCGCTGTCAGCTACGGTATCCAGTTTGAAAACAAGCCAAAAAGAATCGTAGTAACTGATATTGACGATGCCAAAATCGCCCGTGCAAAAGAAGTGATCCCAGAGTCTTTTGCTGCAGAAAACGGTGTTGAGCTGATCTATGTAAATACAGCAAAAATGGAAGATCCGGTAAAAGAACTGAAAGATATTACCGGCGGAAAGGGTTATGATGATGTATTTGTCTATATTCCCAACCGCAAAGTTGCAGAACTCGGCGATCAGCTCCTGGCATTTGACGGCTGCATGAATTTCTTCGCAGGTCCTACAGACAATCAGTTCAAAGCAGAGATCAATCTCTACAACGCACATTATACAAGCACTCATATCCTTGGAACCACAGGCGGAAACAACGACGACCTGATCGAAGCAAATGATCTGGCTGCAAAAGGAAAGATCGAACCGGCCGTTATGGTCACCCATATAGGCGGAATCGACAGTATTGTAGATGCAACCTTGAATCTTCCGAAGATCCCGGGAGGCAAGAAGCTTACTTATACTCAGTTTGATATGCCTCTGACAGCCATTGAGGACTTTGGCAAGCTTGGAGAAACTGATCCTCTTTTCAAAAAGCTGGATGAAGTATGCAAAAAGAACCGTGGCCTCTGGAGCGCAGAAGCTGAAAAAATCCTTTTTGAACATTTTGGTGTGGAAGCATAATAAAAACAAAATTTACAATCATTGGGAGGTATTACTATGGTATCAAAAAAACTTATCATTAAAAATCCGTCCGGTCTTCATGCAAGACCGGCGGGAGTTCTGGCACAGGCCGCAGGAAAATGCAGATCCAATGTAATTATTCATTACGGAGATAAAACCATTCAGGTAAAAAGTATTCTGAACATCATGGCTGCAGCTATAAAAAGCGGTTCGGAAATTGAGTTGGAGTGCACAGGAGAAACAGAAGAGGAAGACCTGAAAAAACTTGCAGAGCTTATCGAAAGCGGCCTTGGAGAAGAGGTATGAGACAGTTTACAGTAGAAAAAACCGCTTCCCGGGGAATTGCCGCAGCGCCGGCATATCTTTATCAGGAGCCAGATCTTTCTGCAGAAACAGACTGCATTACAGAAGAACAGGAAGAGAATGAGATACTTCTTTTTGAAAAAGCAAAAATCTCTGTATCTGATGAACTGAATCTTCTGGCTGAAAAAAATGATATTTTTGCAGCGCATCTGGAAATTGCAGAGGATTTTACTCTCAGCGAAGGAGTTCTTTCCAGAATCCGTAACGAACACAAAAATGTTCAGCTTGCCCTTCAGGAAACTGTGGAAGAACTTGCGCTGATCTTTGATTCCATGGAAGATGCCTATATGAAAGAACGTGCCGCTGACATCCGCGATGTTGGGAAACGCTTTATGGCTCAGTTAAAAGGAACTCAGCGTCCGGACCTGGCAGAGATATCCCAAGAGGTCATTGTAGTGGCAAAAGATCTTTTTCCTTCTGATACAGTGAAGATGAATCCGAAATATATCAAGGGCATCATTACGGAAGAAGGCGGTATCACCAGTCATGTCTCCATTATTGCCAGAAGCATGGGCATTCCCGCCCTGGTAGGAGTCGGAAAGCTTCTGGACAGTCTTCAGAATGGGATAGAGGTCTGTATGGATGCAGAAAACGGAGTGATCTGTATTGAGCCGGATCATGATATCCTAAGAGAATTTCAGGAAAAACAGGAACAATTTGAAAAAAGACAGGCATATCTGGAGGAACTTAGAAACCAGCCGGCCGTTACCCGGGATGGCAAAAAAATTTCCCTGTGTGCCAATGTGGGAAATCTGGAGGATATAGAAAGAGCGCTTCCTATGAACCTGGACGGTATTGGTCTTTTCCGCAGTGAACTCCTGTATATGGAAAACGATCATTTTCCTTCAGAAGAAGAGCAGTTTCAGGTTTATAAAGCTGCTGCCGAGCTTTGTCCTCAGGAGCTTACGATCCGTACTCTGGATATCGGAGGCGATAAAGAGCTTACATATTTTGATTTTGACAAAGAAGAAAATCCTTTTCTTGGATGGCGTGCCATCCGTATTTCTCTTGACATGAAGGATGTGTTCAAAGCACAGCTTCGCGCCATCCTCCGAGCAAGCGCTTTTGGTCATGTAAGGATCATGTTCCCCATGATTATTTCACTGGAAGAATTAAGAGCAGCCGAAGAACTGACCACCCAGTGTATGGAAGAGCTGGAACAGGAAGGAATGGATTTTGACCGGAACATCGAGATCGGTATGATGATCGAAACTCCTGCCAGCGTAATGCTTGCAGAAGAATTTGCAAAAGAAGTGGACTTTTTCAGCATAGGAACAAACGATCTCACCCAGTATCTTCTGGCTGTAGACAGAGGAAACCGCAAGGTGGCTGACCGGTACAGTTACTTCCATCCAGCTGTTGTAAAAGCTATTGCAGCGGTGATAGCAGCCGGTCACCAGGAAGGCATCAAGGTAGGTATGTGTGGGGAAATGGCAGGTGATCCAAATGCCACCCTCCTTCTTCTGGATCTTGGACTGGATGAATTCAGTATGTCTGCAGGTAACCTGGATTATATCCGCGAAAAGATTCTGAGTTTATAAAACGCCCATTTTACATTCCAATTTCTATTATACATATTCATGAAAAGAGGCAGTGGAGAATACATCCGCTGTCTTTTTTCATAAATCTGTACAGTGATTCCAACATGCCAAAGCAGGAATTTTATTGCATTCTCCCACAATCGGACATTATAATGTAAAAACATGTTCTATATCTATTTAGGATTATGAAAGGAAAATGCGTTACTGCTTTGAAATACAGCTCCTGTAAGAAATGAGTATGTAATACTGCTGATTTCCTGTATATTAAGTTCAAAATTTTCTTGATACCAGTGTATCAAAATTCGAGTCAGTGATCCGGCTATCAGTGAGGCATCATACTCAGGAAATTTTTGCTTTGAGCTGTAATGTTGGAATAAATTAACTTGATGTAAATATTGTTCTAATTGGTTTGTAAGTAGTTCTGTCATATTATTTTCAACTAAGGTACTAAAAAATGCCTTGTTATCTAAGAAAAACTGAAAAAAACACAAGATAATTTGAAAAACAGAAGGATCCCGATAATGATTGCATTTTTGTATGAAATCGTGAAACAGAAGAGTAAAATGATATTCCATAATTTCATCTTTGGATTTATAAATTTTATAAAAAGTCTGCCTGGACAGATCTGCCTGGAGACAGATATCCTTAACAGAAATCTGACTGTATTGTTTTTTTTCAAGAATCTGCAATAACGCGTCATGGAGCCATTGCTTTGAACGCAGTGCAGAAGGGTTAGTTCCTGTATACATAATGTTTCTTTTCCTTTATATTAAAAACTGACATATTCATGTATTTGTATGACTTATTATATAAAATTGACAAGTGTAAATCTTTTTAATAGAATTATTATGAATTATAACTAATTTAACCCATTGTGCTAGTTAATATAAAAAACTTCAACAAAATATGTTATCCTATAG
>USDN01000006.1 GCA_900553515.1 uncultured Blautia sp.
AACAAGAAAAGTATATGTAAGCCTTATTGATGCAGACGATAAGACAGCAGTAGGAGAACCGCAGACAATTGAGATTGGTGCAAAAGATACAACATTCCGTACAGATAAGCTTACATTACCAGAGAACTATGAGTTTGCATATGGTGACGGAGATGTTTATGTTGGAGAAGGTGACACTGTAAACGTAGAGGTAAGAAAGAAAGCCCCGACAGCAGAAACAAGAAAAGTATATGTAAGCCTTATTGATGCAGACGATAAGACAGCAGTAGGAAAACCACAGCCAATCGAGATTGGTGCAGAAGATACAGTATTCCATACAAGTAAAATTACATTACCAGAAGGTTATGAATTTGCATATGGTGATGGAGATGTTTATATTGGTGAGTATGATACTGTTAATATCGAAGTAAGAAAGAAAGCCCCAGTCGTAGAAGAAAGAGAAGTGTATGTGAGCCTTATTGATACAGACGATAAGACAGCAGTAGGAGCACCACAGGCAATCAAAATTGGTAAAGAAGATACAGTATTCCATACAAGCAAAATTACATTACCAGAAGGCTATGAATTTGCATATGGTGATGGAGATGTTTATATCGGCGAAGGCGACACAGTAAACGTAGAAGTAAGAAAAGTAGTAGAAGAGAAAACAGTATACGTAAGCTACATCGATGAAGAGACAAAGATGCCTCTTGAGAACGGAATCGAAGAGATTAAAGTAGCAGCAGATGCAAACTCTTTCAATACAAGCATTCTTACAAAAGTACCGGCAGGCTATGAGCTTTGCGTTACAGGTGATGTTGCTTTTGAAGGCGACAGCGTAAACGTAGAAGTAAGAAAAGCAGCAGAAGAGAAAACAGTATACGTAAGCTATATTGATGCAGATACAAAGATGCCGCTTGAGAACGCAATTGAAGAGCTTAAAGTAGCAGCAGATGCAACAATGTTCAATACAAGTGCTCTGAAAGAAGTGCCAGCAGGTTATGAGCTCGCTGTTACAGGTGATGTATACTTTGGCGAAGGCGACACTGTAAACGTAGAAGTAAGAAAAGTAGCAGAAGAGAAAACAGTATATGTAAGCTACATTGATGAAGAGACAAAGATGCCGTTCGAAAACGGAATCGAAGAGATCAAAGTAGCAGCAGATGCAACATCTTTCAACACAAGCATTCTTACAAAAGTACCGGCAGGCTATGAACTTTGCATTACAGGTGATATTGCTTTTGAAGGCGATACAGTAAATGTAGAAGTAAGAAAAGCAGAAAGAACAGTATATGTAAGCTACATTGACGAAGAGACAAAGATGCCGTTCGAGAACGGAATCGAAGAGATCAAAGTAGCAGCAGATGCAACAACATTTAATACAAGCGTTCTTACAGCAGTACCGGCTGGTTATGTGCTTTGTTCTGTAGGTGATGTATACATTGGCGAAGGTGACACTGTAAACGTAGAAGTAAGAAAAGCAGAGAAATCTGTATATGTAAGCTACATTGATGAAGAGACAAAAATGCCTCTTGAAAATGCAATTGAAGAGATCAAGTTAGCAGCAGATGCAACATCTTTCAACACAAGTGTTCTTACAGCAGTACCGGAAGGCTATGAGCTTTGCGCAGTAGGCGACGTATACATTGGCGAGAATGACACTGTAAACGTAGAAGTAAGAAAAGTTGTTACAGAGAGAACAGTATATGTAAGCTACATTGACGAAGAGACAAAGATGCCGTTCGAAAACGGAATCGAAGCAATCAAAGTAGCAGCAGATGCAACAACATTTAACACAAGCGTTCTTACAGCAGTACCGGAAGGCTATGAGCTTTGCGAAGTAGGCGATGTATATATCGGTGAGAACGATACAGTAAATGTAGAAGTAAGAAAATCTGCAGTTCGCGAGAAAGACATCGTTATCGGTTATGTAGATGAGAAAGACGGCACAGAAATCGCAGTTTCTCAGATCACAATTCCTGAGGATGCAACATACTTCAACACAAGCATGCTGAAAGATATTCCGGAAGGATATGAACTTGTAACTGTTGGAGATATCTGGCTTGGAAGCGCTACTGTAGCAGAAGTTCAGGTTAGAAAGATCGAAAACGTTCAGGATGTTACAGTTCAGTATGTAACTGAAGATGGCGAAGTTGTTGGTACAGGTGCACTTCAGCTTGATGCAGATGCTACATATGTCAACACAAGTGTTCTGACAGACGTTCCGGAAGGATACGTTGTAGCAATCGTTGGTGATCTTCCAATCGAAGATGGTACAGTAGTTGTAACTGTTCGTCTTGCTGAGACAGAGCCGGAGAACCCGACACCAACTCCAGATCCAGAAAACCCGGAGAACCCAGATCCAGAAAATCCGGAAACTCCAGATCCGGAAAATCCGGAAACTCCAGATCCGGATCAGCCGACTAATCCGCAGCCGACAACAAGACCGGAAAACAACAACAATAACAACAATAACAATAATAACAACAACACCAATACAAACCAGAACCAGGCTCAGACTCAGACAAGTAATCCGAGAACTGGTGATATGACAAACACAATGCCATTATTTGCTGGATTATTAGGTAGTGGTGCAATGATCGGACTTATTCAGCGTCTCAGAAGAAGAAAAGACGATAAATAATAATTCCATCTCAAAAAAATCGGGGCCCTTTTAAAGGGCTCCGATTTTTTTCATGTGTTCTTTTAAAGATTTTTCATAACCCATATCACTAAGTTCATAAAAATGCTGATCCTGAATTTCAGAAGGAAGATACTGCTGATTTACATAATGATTAGGGTAATTGTGGGCATATTGATAACCAATACCTTTTCCAAGTTTTTCATGTCCTCCGTAATGTGCGTCCTGAAGATGCACAGGGACGGTAGTCTGAGTGTTTCTGACAGATTCCATGGCAGCGGAAATTGCATTTACTGCAGCATTGCTTTTAGGGGCGCAGGCCATATAGGCAGCTGCCTGGGAAAGAATGATCTGGGATTCAGGCATCCCTACTCTTTCTACAGCCTGGGCTGCCGCTGCAGCCACGCAGAGAGCCTGTGGATCAGCATTTCCGATATCTTCGGAAGCCAGGATCATAATACGGCGGGCAATAAATTTCACATCTTCTCCGGCATAGAGCATTTTTGCCAGGTAATAGACGGCTGCATCTGGATCAGATCCTCTCATACTTTTAATAAAAGCAGAAATGATATCATAGTGATTATCTCCGTTTTTATCGTATCGGATCACACGTTTCTGGATACATTCCGAGGCAACCTCCAGCGTCAGGTGAATCATACCGTCCTCGCTTTTGGGTGTGGTCAGAATGCCAAGTTCAACAGCATTCAATGCGCTTCGGGCATCTCCTCCTGCCATATCTGCAAGAAACTCAAGTGCTTCCTGATCTATGACAGCATTATAATTTCCCATTCCCTTATCACAGTCGTTGACAGCCCGGAGAATCAGTTTCTGGACATCCTCATTACTGAGTGCCTTTAGTTCAAAAATAATAGAGCGGGATAAAAGAGCTCCGTTGACTTCAAAGTAAGGGTTTTCTGTGGTGGCTCCAATAAGGATTATGGTACCGTCTTCGACAAAAGGGAGAAGATAATCCTGTTGACCCTTATTAAAGCGGTGGATCTCATCGATAAAGAGGATTGTTTTTTTTCCATACATTCCAAGTCGGTCCTGCGCCTCTTTAATCACAGCTTCCATATCTTTTTTTCCGGCAGAAGTAGCGTTTATCTGGGTAAAAGCAGCGCTGGTAGTATTGGCGATTACCTTGGCAAGGGTGGTTTTGCCGGTACCGGGAGGTCCGTAAAAAATAACAGAGGTAAGTTTGTCGGCTTTGATAGCCCGGTACAAAAGTTTATCTCTGCCTACGATATGTTCCTGCCCAACCACTTCCTCCAGAGTAGTGGGGCGGAGGCGGGAAGCCAGAGGGGATTCACGATCCAGGGTTTTTGATTTTGCATATTCAAACAGATCCATGAGTTCATCTCCATTCCTTATAAAATCGAATATTTGTTCTTTATATAAAATCCAGTATACTTGATTTTTCTGGAAAATTCAACTGGATACGAAAGAGAAATTACATTGCTGCAGGCAATTTGGAATGGATTTTAGTGTTTTATTGTGAAAGAATCGAACAGTAATGACAAAAGCAGAAGAAATACGGTATAATAAATAAAATACAGAACGGAGGTTTTTTATGAGATACAAAGCATTATTTGATCTTCATACACATACTGTTGCCAGCGGGCATGCATACTGCACAATACGGGAAATGGCAAAAGCTGCATCAGAAAAAGGGCTGGAGGTGCTGGGAATCACAGAACATGCCCCCGCTATGCCAGGTACCTGTCATAATTTTTATTTTCATAATATGAAAGTAGTTCCAAGGGAAATGTACGGGATTCGTCTTCTGATGGGAGCAGAACTGAATATTTTGGATGCGGAAGGAAATGTAGATCTGGAAGAAAGAGAACTGAAGAATATGGACATTACCATTGCAAGTCTTCATATTCCCTGTATGAAACCAGGAACAAAAGAAGAAAATACAGCAGCATATTTGAATGTTATGAAAAACCCTTATGTAAATATCATTGGTCATCCGGATGATGGCCGCTATCAGGTGGATTATCGTGCCCTGGTCCAGGGAGCAAAAGACTATGGGAAGGTATTGGAACTGAACAATCATTCTCTGGAACCTTCCTGTTTTCGCAGAGATGCCAGAGACAACGATCTGGAAATGCTGAAACTTTGCATGGAATATCAGGTTCCGGTAGTGATGGACAGTGATGCACATTTTGACGCATCTATTGGAGAATTTCAGATGGCAAGGTCACTTTTGGAGGAAATTGATTTTCCTGAAGAACTTGTTTTGAACCATTCCGTGAAAATGCTGAAAAAATATGTAAATAAAAGATTTTAATATGCTAAATCGTTGAAAAACCTCTTGCTTATCACAGGTTAAAGTGTTAAAATATTTTATGCAATAATATGACAGTGATTTAAAGGAGCAGAGAATATGGGTAAAAAAATCAGAACGGAAGAGGTGGATCATCTCTTTGAAGCAATTCTTTGTTTGAAAAATAAAGAAGAATGTTACACATTTTTTGAAGATGTGTGCACTATTAACGAACTTCTTTCCCTTTCACAGAGATTTGAAGTTGCAAAGATGCTGACAGATAAGCGTACTTATCTGGATATTTCCGAAAAAACAGGAGCATCGACAGCAACTATCAGCCGTGTAAACCGTTCCCTGAACTATGGAAATGACGGATATGAGATGGTATTTTCCAGAATGAGAGAAAAGGAAGCACAGAAGGAAAAGACAGAAGTAAACGAATGAAAACAGAGCAGCCTGCGGAATGGGTACCGTGGAGCTGCTCTTTTTATGCAACAGGAAAGTAGTACATTTTATACTGCAAGTCAGTTTTTGTCTGAGGTAGTCATATACTGATATACATCAGAAGAGATCTGTCTGATAGTCTTCCGGGCATCTTCATTGTTTTTGATACAGTTGGAAAGAATACAGATCACATAAGGACGGCTGCTGTCTAAAACAACAGCGATATCATTTTCAACAAGGACAGGATTTTGATCTGCTGTCATCTCTCCGGTTTTACTGGCAGTTTCGACATTTTTAGGGAGACCGGAAGGAATCTTGGACTTAAGGTTCTGCTGTTTTAAAAGATCCAGCATTTCTTTTGAGGCCTGCTGATTTACCAGATTTCCTTTATAGATTTCTGTAAGGAGTCTGCAGCAGTCTGAGGCACTGGTGAAATTATTGGAAGTAGAATCTTTTTCCAGAAGCTCTGCTCCCATTTTTGTACAGGAAAATCCATGAGTTTTGCAGAATTCATTGACAATATCTGCTCCTTTATTAAAATCCCCGTTTCCCAGAAGCTTTACGAGATCATCAGCAGAGAAATTATCATTATCTGTGATCATTTTGCTGAGAAGGGGCTTCAGACTGGTTTCGTAATCAGTGGAAGGCGTTTCAGAGTCATCCGGATAGACCAGATGTTCAAAAACAGCGCCCATGATAAATGTTTTGATCAGACCGGCAGATTCCATGGAATCATCTGCACGGATGGTACTGTAATCATCTGTAACCGGGTCCATAACTGCAATAGACCAGTTTTCTTCTTCTTTTTTCAGTTTGTCCGTATAGTCAGCCTTCAGTTGTTCTGTCAGCTCACTGAGATGCTCTCCCTCTCCGGCAGCCTGTGGTTCTACAATACTGAAATACTCATCAATACCGTCTGCGATACCGGATACCATAATAGGGTGGTTGGCAGTATCTGTGATATAAAGATCATCGGACTGATTGCTCATAAAGCCCATTTCCAGGATTGCTACAGGAACGGTACTCCAGTTGGTTCCGGTCATATTATCAGAGGAGATCACACCTTTGTTTTCCAGTCCGGTAGCTGTACAGTAGTGGCTGATGATGCAGGATGCAAGGGTATTGCTTTTTTCGATGATATCAGAGGAAAGATACTGATTGGCTGAGGTTGGCGCCATGGTCAGTGCACCTGATGCAGAGGAGCTTCCGGCGCTGTTGGCATGAATCCGCACAGTAATATCCGCATTTTGCTCTGTGGCAAGGACTGCGCGTTCACTGTTGCTGATGGCAGTTTCATTGTCTGTTCTGGTCATGACCACGTGATAGCCCCTTTTTACAAGCTCTTCCTGAAGAAGTACGGAAACCTGCAGGTTCACTTCGTATTCCGGGACTCCGGAGAAGTTTCCCTGTGTGCCCGAGGTTGCTTTGGGTTTGGTCTGGCTGGAACCTGGAGCCATAGGCTCTGGTGCGCTCATGTCTACGGAAGGTCCCTGGTGACCGGGATCAATGACAACCGTAAAATTTCCGTCTCCGGCAGCCGGGGAAGCGGCATTGTTGGCGGCACCCCAGTCCATACCGGCAGAGTTTTCTGGGTCTGAGTGTGAAGGACCGATCATAGCCTGGCCCTCTTCGCTTTTAGCGGAGCCTGCTTCGGCAGCATATACCGGAACAGAAAGAGCCGGGATCAGTCCGCATACGAGAAGCAGCTGCAGTAATTTTTTCATAAAGTTCGCCTCCTGGTATTTGTCAGTGAAAATAGATCTTCAAATCTGAGATAATGAATGTTACAAAAACAGATTTATTATATGATATACTATAATAAAGAAAATGAAAAGAAGAAAATACTTGCAAGGCTATAGAAATAAAATTATAATAATAGCATATAAAATGTTCAAGAATTCTGTCATTTGTTCTGAGGGACAGTCAGCAAAGACCGGGCAGGATCTGAGGAAGGAATGAGAAAGACATGCATGGCAAAAAATTGAAAAGAACCGGGCTTCTGGTACTGACATCTTTTATGTTGCTGACACAGCCCAGTTATGCAGCGAAGGCTTCTGTTTTTGGCGGAAGCGCAGAAGAGGCTTCGGAGAAAGGAGATCCTGACCATCATCCGGAACCGCCTCCTGAAGAATCAGCATCGGAAGGTCAGGGAACATTGTCTCCACCGTCAGAAGAGGCAGGAGAGAGTGTGTTTGGAAGCGGTCAGGTGACAGATGCAGTACCGGACGAGGAACTGTCTGATCTGCTTTCCAATCTGGCATTTCCTTCATCTAACGGCAGCTGGTCGGCATATGTATGCAATCTGGAGAAGAACACCGAGGGAAGCGTCAACGAGCACAGGATGCAGGCGGCAAGCCTGATCAAGCTTTTTATTATGGGAGCAGTTTATGAGAACTATGACAGTCTGACTGCACAGTACGGCAAGGACAGCGTAGACAGCAATCTTCATGTAATGATCATTGTCAGTGATAATGATGCGGCGAACACACTGACAGGATATCTGGGAGGCGGAGACAGTACCGCAGGAATGAATGTGGTTAATGATTATTGCAGCAGGAACGGATATACGAATACTCATATGGGAAGACTGCTTCTCCACAGCAATGAATTTGATGACAATTACACCTCACCGGCAGACTGCGGACGCTTTTTAAAAAAAGTATATGACGGATGGATGGAAGGGGATGCAAATGCCTGTGCCATGTTTGACCATCTGGCAGCGCAGGAGAGAAGAAACAAGATACCGGCACAGATGCCTGAGGGCGTCAGCGTAGCAAACAAGACAGGAGAGCTTGCAGATGTGGAAAACGATGCAGGCATCATTTACAACACGGCCAATGATCTTGTGATCGTGTTTATGTCAGAAAATCTGTCAGAGGCAGGAGCAGCCCAGAGTACGATCTCTGCATTGAGCAGGCAGATATACGACTATTATCAGCAGTAAGGAGGGACATCAGGGGACAGGCCGCGAAACAGAGGATTATGGAACAGAACAAAAAATAAAATATTCCATAAAGGGGGATGATGATATGAATAAGAAATGGAAAGATTTTTCAGTAACAGCTCTTTTAAAATGGGCGGCATTATTTGCCCTTGTATTTGCTGTTTCTCTGCCTGTAACCGCAGAAACCAGCCATGCAGCAAATACGACGTATACGGTAACGGTTGCAACCGGATATCTCGCACTGCGCAATGCGAAAGCATATGATGAAAAGAATGAAATCGGCGAGCTGTATACAGGGGAAACAGTGGAGGTGACAGATTCCAGCGGAGCGACTTACTGGACTGTCTATTCTCCGAAGCTGAACAAAACCGGCTATGTAAACAGAAAATATCTGGCATGTGCTTCCGATTCCAAAACGGTCAGAGTGCAGAGCGGCTATCTGGCGCTCCGCACAGCCAAGGCGTATGACAGCAAAAACGAAGTAGGGGAGCTTTATACGGGAGATACGGTATATGTGGCAAATACAGATGACCCCACTTACTGGCTGGTGTATGCGCCTGGACTGAACAAGGGCGGCTATGTAAACAAAAATTATCTGGAGGGTACTTCTTCCGCGGGATCAGGCCAGACCTGGACAGTCAGCGTAGCAAAAGGTTATCTTGCGCTTCGTACAGCCAAGGCATATGACAGCAGAAATGAGATCGGAGAACTTTATACCGGAGATACCGTACAGGTAACAGATACCAGTGATTCTACTTACTGGTATGTATACTCACCAAAGCATGGAAAAAGCGGATATGTCAATAAGAACTATCTGACAGGCGGCAGTTCCGGTTCTGTGGGATTTACAAGAACAGTCAGCGTAGCGAAAGGCTATCTTGCCCTTCGTACCGCCAAAGCTTATGATGAAGCAAATGAGATCGGGGAGCTTTATACCGGAGATACCGTACAGGTAACAGATACCAGTGATTCTACCTATTGGTATGTGTATTCTCCAAAGCATGGTAAATATGGATATGTAAATAAAGATTATCTGTATTGATGATCTGAAGTGAAGAGGAATTCTGATGATAATTAAAACGGGGACCTGAATAAGGTTCCCGTTCATTCATTACTTCTTTGGTTTTTTGCTTTTGGATGAAGCATCCGTATTTTCATTTCGCAGTTCATCTACCAGCTGTTCAATGAGCATTTTTTTTGTATAAACGTCAAAGCTCAGAAGACAGATAAAGGAAAACATTTTCAGAAATTTTTGGTCTTCCTCAGGAGCAGTTTCAAAGGTCTTCTCGGATGTATGGTAGCATCTGAGAAGATTTTTTTTGAGCAGTTCCACCTGTTCCTTTTCCATACTGAATACTTCATTATAAATAGCCGTAAGATCCATTTCCGAATCCGACCGGAAATATTTTTCTGTGATCGGGCCCAGAAGGGTCTGGATATCGTTGATGGAAAGGATGTTTTTAAAATAATAAATAAAGATCAGAAGCAGCAGATGCTCCCTGGAATAACGCTTTTTTTCCGGAGATGGAAGCAGGTTGTTTTTGGCATAATTATTAATCATGGTTTTGGTAAGGATCTTGTCCTCCGGATACCGTTTGGAGGAAGCAAGCTGCTCTTCCATAAAAGTGGTTACCTGATCCATGTATAAGTCAATATTGGGAATATCTTCCGGTTTAATATAATCAATTCTTGAAATACTTTCAAGAATGCTTCCTATCATATCCTGTGTATTGATCGTCATAGTTTATCACCTCTGCATCTTATTATATAGTTTTCAAAACTACTTGTAAACATTTTTCTCAGGGATTTTGTTTTTTTATGATCCGGTTGTTCTGACGGTAGGCCCGTGGGGAGCTTCCGTAAACATTTTTGAAGGCTCTGGAAAAATGTAATTGATTGGGATAGCCTACCTGAATACTGATATCTTTTACTGCAATGTCTGAAGTTTTCAGAAGCTCAGCAGCCCTGGACATCCGATATCGGATAAGAAATTCCTGAGGAGCCAGCCCCATGGTCTCTTTAAAAACCTTTCCGAAATAGCTGCGGTCCAGATTCAGTCTCTGCGCCATATCTTCCACAGTGATGGGAAACATGTAATTTTGTGAAATAAAGGTAATGGCTTCATCTGTATAGAACTGAGATCGTTTTCCGTTCTGGGTACGGTTTCGGGAAGCGGAGCCTGTAAGAATAGCATCCATTACCAGATAAAGATGTCCGATCAGATACAGGGAGGAGGTTCCGGAAGGACTGGAAGCAAGATGAAGCAGTTCATTTCTCAGGATGTCGGCAGTCTGTGGAGAAGAAGGGGTAAAAATTGGATTTTCTGTGGAAAGCCCCGCAGTGTCCAGAATCTCTCTGGCTTTCAGTCCGCTGAACTCCACCCAGGTATATTCCCATGGATCTTCCCTGTCCGCGAAGTAAGTGTTGACCCGATCCGGTTCGATCAGGAAGCCTGTCCCTCCATGAAGCTTGTATTCTTTTGTAACTGCGTCGGATTCATCTACAAGCAGAGTTCCTTTTCCGGAAATAACATAATGAAAAAGAAAGTGGTTGCGGATAGAAGGCCCAAAGGAATGAAGTGGGCGGCATTTTTCATATCCGTACTGATACAGAGTGAGATCCATAAAACGGTCGTCCGAAAACACATGAAACAAGGGCTTTGCCATATTTATTCCTCCTGATATTTTAGAAAACTATGAATTAGTAACAAAAAACAGGTGATAAAACTGTGATATTTAAACGAAAAACAAGAGTTTTTTATTATTATATATCAAAATAAGTAGTAACTTCAACTATATTCGAGAAAAAACGTATTATGATATAAAACAGGTTTCATGACTCCATTTACGGAAAGGGACAGCAATGATAGAATGAGGACATGAAACAAAGCCGTATAAACTGTACAGAATGGAAACGGACCGCAAAAAGAAAGGAAAGGGGAAATTCAATGAAAAAAAGGAAACTGTCTGTTATAGGGATTTTTGCAGGAATACTAAGTGTCGGTATGGTTCTTGGCGGATGCGGAGATTCTTCGTCAGATAACGGAAAAATAAAAATTGAAATGGTTCAATATAAACCGGAGGCAGTAAAAGCATTTGAAAAAATGGAAGAGAAATTTAACGCTTCCCATGATGATATTGAACTGACCATTGAATCACTAAATGAAGCCATGACGATCCTGAAGACCCGTTTTATTAAGGAAGATCAGCCGGACATTATCGGGATCGGAGGGGATGTGAACTACTCTAATTTTCTGGATGCGGATATGCTGACAGATATTTCGGACTTTGAAGGGCTTGCAGACATTAAACAGGCATATCTGGATATTGATAAGAATCTGGAATTTATTCCCAGAGACGGAGTATATGCGGTTCCCTATGCAGCCAATGCGGCAGGGATCCTGTACAACAAAGACATGTTTGAAGAAAACGGATGGGAGATTCCCACAACCTGGGAGGAATTTCTGACACTTCTGGATACCATTCAGGCATCCGGACAGCAGCCGCTGTATTTTGGCTTTAAAGATACCTGGACCTGTCTGGCTCCATGGAACGCCATGGCCTGCGATCTTGCTCCGGCAGATGTATGCCAGCAGGTAAACAGAGGAGAAACTACTTTTTCAGAAGAATACCGGGAGCTTGCGGAAAAGATCCTTCAGCTTCTTCCTTACGCACAGGAGGATCCTTATGCTTACAGCTATAATGATGCATGTACCGCCTTTGCCCGTGGGGAATCTGCCATGTACTGCATCGGAAGCTATGCGGTGCCTCAGATCAAATCCGTAAATCCGGAGATGAATATTGATTCTTTTGTTTTTCCGGCAAACGACAGCGCAGACGGACAGATCCTGAATTCCGGTATCGATCTTCAGTTCTGTGTTATGGAGGACTGTCAGGAAAAAGAAGCGGCTTATGAAGTGCTTCGTTTTATGATGGAGGATGAAAATATCCAGATCTATCTGGATGACCAGAATGCAGTTCCCTGTAAAGAGGGAGAGTTTCAGCTTCCTTCCATGCTGGACGGTATGAAGGAATATATTGACGCCGGTAAGATGACAGATTACCAGGATCATTATTATCCAACAGAAATGGCAGTAGACGCCATGATCCAGACCTATCTGATGGAGGGGGACACAGACGCATGGCTGAAAAAATTCGACAGGGACTGGACGCGGTACAATCGTGACCTGATCCGCAAGATACAGGATTATCAGAAAGAAAACGGGGAAGGAGGAAATGAATAATGAAGAAAAATGAAAGAAAACGAACCTTTTTGCTGATTACCATTCCGATTCTTGTATTATTCTTTACCTTTAATACACTGCCTCTGATAAAAGGCTTTATTTACAGCTTTACCAACTTTAAAGGGTATGGAAGCTATGACTGGGTAGGATTCCGGAATTACATTGATCTTTTTCAGGATGCCAGGGTGGGACATTCCTATCTGTTTACCTTTAAATTTGCGCTGGTGGCAACCATTATCGTAAATCTTTTCAGTCTGATTCTGGCGCTGGGCCTGAACAGCAGGATCCGTGCAAAAAGCGCCCTGAGAGGAATCTATTTTATTCCAAATGTTCTGGGAGGGCTGGTAGTCGGCTATATTTTCAGCTTTATCTTTACCTATATCCTTCCGACGATCGGAAAAGCAATGGGAATCGATTTTCTCAGCAGCAGTATGCTGGCGGATACAAAAACCGCATGGTTTGCCATTGTGATCGTGGCGGCATGGCAGGCCATTGCAATGAATACGATCATTTATATTTCCGGACTGCAGACTGTGCCGGAGGATGTATATGAGGCAGGATCCATTGACGGGGCAACCGGATGGACAAAATTTAAAAATCTGACCTTCCCGCTGATTATTCCGTTTTTTACGATTAATATGGTACTGTGCATGAAAAACTTCCTGATGGCATTTGACCAGATCATGGCTCTTACCAAAGGCGGTCCGGCACAGAGTACAGAATCCATCTCCTTCCTGATTTACAAAAACGGTATGGATGGAGGACAATTTGGATTCCAGAGCGCGAATGCAGTACTGTTTTTCGTTGTGATCGTGGCAATCTCTATATTCCAGCTTACATTTATGAATAAGAAGGAGGAGCAGTTATAATGAAAAAGAATACCAAACAGATGGGAAAAACCAACTGGCCGGTGACCATCCTTCTGATCATGGGCTGTGTGACAATTTTCTTTCCCCTTTATATGGCAGTAATCATTGCCTTCAAAAAACCTTCGGAAATGACAAACGATATTGCAGGAGCGCTTTCTTTCCCGTCCTCCTGGAGCTTTGATAACTTTACAGAAGCCATGAGGGTTACAGATTTCTGGAATTCCCTGGGAAATTCTCTGCTGATTACAGCCCTCACTGTAGTGATTGCCATACTTCTTCATTCTCTGGCAGGCTACGCCATTGGAAGGAATATGGGAAAAAGTAAATTTTATAAATTTGCGTATCTTTACATTGTCAGCGGTATGTTTGTTCCCTTTGCCATCCTGATGATGCCTCTGGTAAAACAGACTTCTCAGATGGGGATTGGAAACAGAGCGGGAGTCATCATCCTTTATGTGGTATTTTATATGCCGATGAACCTTCTTCTGTATTCCGGATATCTGAAAAATATTCCCCTTGCTCTGGAAGAAGCGGCGAAAGTAGACGGAGCAAGTACCTGGAAGACCTACTGGAGTATTATTTTTCCGGTAATGAAGCCCATGCATGCAACAGTTGCAGTCCTTACGGCACTGGGTACCTGGAATGACGTTATGACTCCTCTGGTAATCATGTCCGGTACAGGAAAAAATACCCTTCCGCTGGCGCAGCTGAACTTCCAGACACAGTTTGGAACAAATTATAACCTTGCATTTGCATCCTATCTTCTGGCGCTGATTCCGATTCTTCTCTTTTATCTGATATGTCAGAAGCAGATTCTGAACGGCGTGGTAAATGGTGCAGTGAAATAATGTGAAAAAATAAGAAGAAAGAACATCCCAGGCAGGATGAAAAGAGGAAAAGACAATGGCTATTTTAGTGGACAGAAAAAATTCCTTATTTACGCTGTGTACCAAAAGCAGCATGTATCAGATGAAGGCAGACCCATTGGGCGTCCTCCTTCATACCTATTATGGAAAAAGAACGGAGAATATGGATTTTTCATATCTGATCCAGAAAAGGGATCATGGATTTTCCGGAAATCCCTATGAGGCAGGCATGGACAGGACATATTCTCTGGACACGCTTCCTCAGGAGTATTCCTGCTTTGGAGGCGGTGATTACCGGGAGAGCGCACTGGCAGTGAGAGACGCTTACGGCGCTTCTGCTGTGGATCTGAGATATGAAGGTTGTGAGATCCTGAAAGGAAAATATCAGATACCCGGACTTCCGGCTTTTTATGAAGAGAATCCGGGACAGGCAGAGACGCTGGTGATCACCATGAAAAATGAAAGAAAAAATCTTCTTGTAAAGCTTTTTTATGGTGTGTTTGAGGAACTGGATCTTCTGACCAGAACAGTTTCCGTGGAAAACTGCGGAGAAGAACCGGTGTATCTGGAACGTGTCATGTCTTTATGTGTGGATCAGCCCTATGGGAACTGGGACTGGATGACTTTTTATGGAAGACATGAAATGGAGCGTCAGGTATCCAGAACTGCAATCCATCATGGGATTCAGTCAGCAGGCGGGCTTCGGGGAACCTCCAGTCATCAGTACAATCCCTTTGTGATGCTTGCAGATTCTAAGGCATCGGAGACACAGGGAAGCTGCTATGGATTTTCACTTTTGTACAGTGGAAATTTTCTGGCAGAGGCTGAAAAAGACCAGTTCAATCAGACAAGAGTGCTGATGGGCATCCATCCGGGAAATTTCCGATATAAGCTGGAAAAGGGAGAAAGCTTTTATGCGCCGGAGGCTGCGATGGTCTACAGCGACAAAGGTTTTGAAAAAATGTCCCATATTTTTCACCGGGCTATCCGAAACAATCTGTGCAGAGGAAAATTTAAAAATGCAAGACGACCGGTGCTGATCAATAACTGGGAAGGTACATACTTTGATTTTACCGGGGATAAACTGATCGCCATGGCAAAGGACGCGGCGGACATGGGCGTAGAGCTTTTTGTTATGGACGACGGCTGGTTCGGAAAAAGAGACGATGATAACAGCGGGCTTGGAGACTGGCAGGTCAATGAAAAAAAACTGGGCTGTACTTTACAGGAGCTTTCAGAAAAAATCCATGGTCTTGGAATGAAATTCGGTATCTGGTACGAACCGGAGTGCGTGTCTCAGGACAGCGATCTTTATCGGGCGCATCCGGACTGGGCATTCCAGGTTCCGGGAAGAAATCCGGTAAGATCCCGGAATCAGCTGGTTCTTGATTTTTCCAGACAGGATGTGCGGGATCATATTTTTGAGGAGATGACCCAGGTTCTGGATAAAGCAGATGTGGATTATCTGAAATGGGATTTTAACAGAAGTATCTGTGATGTATATTCTGCCCAGCTTCCTGCAGACCGTCAGGGAGAAGTGCTTCATCGTTATGTGCTTGGTCTGTACGAATTTCTGGATCGTCTGGGCAGAAGATATCCGGATATGCTTATTGAAGGCTGCAGCGGAGGCGGCGGGCGATTTGATGCAGGAATGCTTCACTATACGCCCCAGATTTGGTGCAGTGATGATACAGATGCCATTGAGCGTCTGGAAATCCAGTATGGAACCTCCTTCTGTTATCCGGTCAGCACTATGGGAGCGCATGTTTCTGCCTGTCCGAACCATCAGACGGGAAGGACTACCCCACTTGGCACAAGGGCGACAGTAGCTATGGCAGGAACCTTTGGCTATGAGCTGGATCCGGCTAAGCTGACAGAAGAGGAAAAGTCAGAGATCCGGAAACAGATCTGCCGGTTTAAGGAGTATTATGAACTGATCCAGAGAGGCGACTACTTCCGTCTGACAGCGCCTTCTGAGGAACGGCATTATGCCGCCTGGGAGTTTGTCAGCCCGGATCAGAAGGAAGCGCTGGTAAGCGTTGTTGCATCTAAGGTAAGGACAAACGATCCGCCTGCACGGGTATTGTTAAGAGGGCTGAAAGAAGAGGGCATTTACCTTCTGGAAGGCAGAGAATATACAGGCGGGGCTCTGATGTACGGCGGTCTTCCGCTGCCGGAGGCAAAGGTGGAGTACCAGAGCTGGGAGTTTTATCTGAAATTAAAGAAGTAAAACCTGAAAAATAAAAAGAACTCAATGACAGGCAGGAACAAAGGGGATTTCTCTTTGTTCCTGCTTGTCATTTTCTCCGGCAGATGATAAAATTGAATCCATGACAGAATCCGCCGGAGAGCGGAAGAACCAGACCATTAACGAATCAACAGATACAGGAGAATTTATGAGTATTTATGAATCACTGAACAATATGCAGCAGGAGGCTGTTTATCATACCGAAGGCCCTCTTCTGATCCTGGCAGGAGCCGGATCCGGAAAGACCAGAGTGCTGACTCACAGGATTGCTTACCTTATTGCAGAAAAAGGTGTGAACCCATGGAATATCCTCGCCATTACCTTTACCAACAAGGCTGCTCAGGAAATGCGGGAACGTGTGGATAAGATCGTGGGAATGGACGGGGGAAGCGTGTGGGTTTCCACGTTTCATTCTACCTGTGTAAGAATTCTGCGCAGACATGCGGACAGGATCGGATATGATAATAATTTTACCATTTATGATACAGATGACCAGAAGACACTGATGAAGGATGTGTGCAGACGGCTGAATGTAGATACGAAAAAATACAAAGAGCGTTCCCTTCTGGCACAGATCTCTCACGCCAAGGATGAGCTGATCACTCCGGATGAAATGCTTTTGAATGCAGTGGACTTTAATGAAAAAAAGGTTGCGGAGATCTACCGGGAATACCAGAATTCTCTGAGAAGGAACAATGCCCTTGATTTTGATGATCTGATCGTAAAAACAGTGGAATTGTTCCAGCACTGCGATCAGGTACTGGAGCAGTATCAGGAGCGTTTCCGCTATATTATGGTGGATGAGTATCAGGATACCAATACGGCACAGTTTAAATTTGTCAGCCTTCTGGCTTCCCGATATGGAAATCTCTGTGTGGTAGGCGACGACGACCAGTCTATTTATAAATTCCGTGGTGCCAATATCGGGAATATTCTTGGATTTGAACGGGTATTTCCGGACGCAAAGGTGATCCGACTGGAACAGAATTACCGTTCCACCCGGAATATCCTTAATGCAGCCAATGATGTGATCGCCAATAATACAGAGCGTAAACCAAAGACTCTGTGGACAGAGAATCCGGAAGGAGAGAAGATTCATCTCCGTCAGTTTATGAATGGATTTGAGGAAGCGGAGTATGTTGTAGGAGATATCTCCAAAAAATACAGAGAAGGTACCTGTCGTTACCGTGACTGTGCGATTCTTTACCGGACCAATGCCCAGTCCCGTCTTTTTGAAGAAAAATGCCTTCTGGCAAACATTCCCTATAAGATCGTAGGCGGCGTGAACTTTTATGCCCGTAAGGAGATCAAGGATCTGCTGTCTTATATGAAAACCATAGATAATGCGGCAGATGATCTGGCTGTGCGCCGTATTCTGAATGTGCCGAAAAGAGGGATAGGAGCCACTACCATCGGAAGAGTTCAGGAATATGCGGATCATATGCAGGTCAGCTTTTACGATGCGCTCCGTGTGGCAGAGGAAATCCCCTCCATCGGACGTGCCCAGTCCAGGATCGATGGTTTTGTGACTTTTATCCAGTCATTGAAAAGCAAGGCGGCTGCCTATACGGTGCAGGAGCTTCTGGAGGAGATCATTGATCTTACCGGATATGCAGACGAGCTGAGAGAAGAGGATACAGAGGAATCCAGAGCAAGGCTGGAAAATATCGATGAGCTGATCTCCAAGACGGTTTCCTATCAGGAGGCGATGGCGGCGGAAGGAAGAGAAGCTTCTTTATCCGGATTTCTGGAAGAGATCGCACTGATCGCGGATATTGATTCTGTGGATCCGGATCAGGACTATGTACTTCTGATGACCCTGCACAGTGCCAAAGGTCTGGAATTTCCTTATGTATATCTGGCAGGAATGGAAGACGGTGTATTTCCAGGCAGTATGTGTATCTTTTCGGCAGATCTTTCTGATATGGAGGAAGAGCGGCGGCTTTGTTATGTGGGGATCACAAGAGCCATGAAAGATCTTACTCTTACCTGTGCACAGCAGAGGATGATCAGAGGAGAGACACAGTATAACCGCGTATCCCGGTTTGTCAGAGAAATCCCACGGGAGCTGGTGGAGCTTGGGCATACCATTCAGGAGAAAAAACCGAAAATACAGGAAACCTCTTCTGCAAAAAGCAGCTATATGCAGATGAAAATGGCATTTCAGTCAAAGGCATTCCAGCCTCAGAGCTTTACGGTAAAAAAAGCCGATTCTCTGGATTATGGAGTAGGAGATACGGTTCGTCATGTGAAGTTTGGCGTAGGTATCGTGAAGGATATCGTAGAAGGCGGAAGAGATTATGAGGTTACGGTAGACTTTGACAGGGCAGGGGTAAAGAAGATGTTTGCTGGTTTTGCAAAGCTTAAGAAAATCTAAAATTTTACATATCTTATGGTAAAATCTTACGGTTGGTGTTATACTATAACCTATAAATCAATGTAGGCAGGAAACGTTTTGCGGGGGACTGCCTGTGTGACGGCAGCGAGTATGCCGACAAGAAAAGAGAGGATGGTGCGCATATGAATATGAATACTAAAATCGAAGAGTTACTGGCAGTTTTAAAGAAAAAAGAAGATGACAAACAGAAAAATACAGTCCTCTGGGTGTTGGCCATCATTGGCGCCGTTGCTGCAGTAGCAGGAATTGCTTTTGCTGTTTATCGTTTCTTTACGCCGGATTATCTGGAAGATTTTGAAGAAGATTTTGATGATGATTTCGACGACTATTTTGAGGACGAGGAAGAATAAAAACCGACAGCTCCGGTTGATACCGGGGCTGTTTTCTTGATGCAGCAGGAAAGGAGTACGTTTTGCACCAACTTTCCTGTTGCATCAAAAACGCTCCGTAAGGATGCGGCCAGAACCAGTGTGACAGGGTTCGGATTATTTTGATGAAAAGGAGTTTTTAAGGACAGAAATTATATGAAAAAAGGCGAGATATACGAAGGCATTATAGAAAAAGTGGATTTTCCCAATAAGGGGTATGTGGTTCTGGAGGATCAGAAAATCCTGATAAAAAACGGGATCCCCGGACAGAAGGTACGGTTTGTGATTCAGAAGAAACGGAAGAATAAAGCGCAGGGAAGGATACTGGAAATTCTGGAAAAATCTCCTCTGGAAAAAAGGGAATCAGTGTGCTCCTCCTTTCCTCAGTGCGGCGGCTGCATGTATCAGACCATGTCCTATGAAGACCAGCTTCAGATGAAGGACCGGCAGATCCGTGAGCTTTTGGAGGAGGTTCTGATAAGGGAAGGACAGGTGGATAGAGAGGGAAATGCTGATTTTGTATGGGAAGGGATCCATGGAAGCCCGGAGGAATTCTGTTATCGAAATAAGATGGAATTTTCTTTCGGAGACGAATATAAGGACGGACCGCTTTCACTTGGACTTCACAAAAAAGGCAGTACCTATGATGTGCTGAATACAGACGACTGTAAGCTTGTCCATAAGGATATGACAGATATCCTGACCTGTGTCCGTGATTATTTCAGAGAAAGAGGGGTATCCTATTATAAAAAGCTGCAGCATGTGGGATATCTCCGCCATCTTCTGGTGAGACGGGGAGTGACAACCGGTGAGATCCTGGTGCATCTGGTAACAACCAGTCAGGAGGAACACGATCTGGAGCCATTGAAAGAACAGCTTCTTTCCCTGCCGCTGGAAGGGAAGATCGTGGGGATCATGCATATTATTAATGATTCTCTTTCCGACGTGGTAAAAAGTGATGAAACAAGGATTCTGTATGGTAAGGACTGGTTTTATGAAACATTGCTGGGACTGAAATTCCGCATCAGCACGTTTTCATTTTTTCAGCCCAATTCTCTGGCAGCAGAGGTTCTGTATTCCGTAGTCCGCTCATATGTTGAAGATGCAAGAGGAATGGAAGTCTTTGACCTTTACAGCGGAACAGGAACCATTGCGCAGCTTCTTGCTCCGGTAGCGCGGGAAGTGATCGGAGTAGAGATCGTAGAGGAAGCGGTGGAAGCAGCACGGAAAAATGCAGAGCTTAACGGACTTTCCAACTGCCGGTTCATAGCAGGAGATGTGCTGAAGGTATTGGATGATCTTACGGAGAAACCGGATATGATCATTCTGGATCCGCCTCGTGAGGGAGTGCATCCCAAAGCTCTTCCAAAGATTCTTTCTTATGGAGTAAAGCGTATCGTATATGTGTCCTGTAAGGCAACCAGTCTTGCAGAAGATATGGAAACATTTCTCCACGCAGGCTATCGTCTGGAAAAAGCCTGCTGTGTGGATCAGTTCTGCCAGACAGTCTGGACAGAGGCTGTGGCAGTTTTCGTCAGGGAGTGAGACAGCATGGAGAACAGAGTAGAGCGAAAGAAAAAATTTATCATCAATGTGGTATTTTATGCATTGATAGCAATTCTGATCTGGGTGGCGTGTAAATATCTGGTATCCCCTATGATGCCTTTTATTATTGCCTTTGTGGTGGCAGCAGTGATCCAAGTACCGGTGAGAAAACTGAAAGCCGATCCCAAAAAGAAAAAAATACTGTCAATCATATTTTGCGCCGTATTTTACGGGCTGCTTTTTATGCTGGCCGCATGGCTGGGGCTGAGACTTCTGGACGGAGTAGGAGGACTGGTGCGGAAAGTCCCTTATTTTTATAATACGACTGTGGTACCGGTATTTGAGACGGTTTCCGATTATCTGGAGGAGTCCATGGCATCTGTCCATCCATCTGTGGCAAAGACTATCGAAAATTCTTTTGAGGAGATGATTAACAATCTGGGAACCTATGTTTCCAGCTTCTCCATGAAGGTAGTGCAGATCCTTTCCGGTGGGATCAGCGGGATTCCGAGCTTTGTAATCAAGCTTGTGATTACAGTTGTAGCGACCTTTTTCTTTGTTGGTGATTACGATGGTATTACATCCTTTTTCAAAAAGCTTCTGACTCCAAAACAGCTGGAGTTTGTAGAGAAAGGACAGTCTTATGTAAAAAATGTATTGTTTATCTACATCAGATCCTACAGCTTTCTGTTTCTTCTTACCTTTGCGGAACTGTGTGCAGGAATGTTCCTTCTGGGAATGCCTTATCCTGCCCTTCTGGCTCTGGGAATTGCTGTATTTGATATCCTGCCGGTTCTGGGAACCGGAGGCGTGCTCCTTCCATGGGCAGCGGTATTGTTTATTATAGAAGAGCATGGGCTTGCGATCGGTATTCTGGTGCTTTATCTGGTGATTCTGGTGGTAAGGAATATGGTGGAACCAAGGATCGTGGGACGGCAGATCGGACTTCATCCACTGGCAACTCTGGCGGCTCTGTTCCTTGGACTGAAGCTGTTCGGACTGGTGGGACTGGTCGCTTTTCCGGTTGCCCTGACGGTGCTGGTGAACTTCAGCCGGGAGGAATTGATGGAAAAATTATAAAATTTGTGGGAAGATAGGATTTTGTTTATTGTTTTCCACAGACGATGCAAATGATAAAAAGGCAGATCATGTACTGTGCTGCGTTTCCTGGTAAACCTGTGCGCTGATTTGCTGCCACTCGCACGAACTCGCCTTACGGCTCAGACAACGTGCTCGATGGCAGCAGCTAACACAGGCTTACCCACGGAAGCCTCACAAGGTACCATGATCTGCTTTTTTATCTCTGCATCTGAAGGTGGATAACAGCCAAATAAAAATCCGCTGGCCAATTGTCGGCTTTTGTCCTGCGGTGCCATCCGTCCCGGGAACAGGTAAGCCGTAGAAATCCACTACTGCATGTCATTTACAGATAAAAATCATATTCCGTCTATTTTTATAAACATAAATACAGGTAATATATTGACAAAGTGACCGCAGGGGGATATAATACAATCAAACATATGAATAACTGTTCATATGATAAAACGTAAAGGAGAAGATACTATGAAAAAAACTTATAAGATTGAAGTGGATTGTGCAAACTGTGCAAACAAAATGGAGCAGGCGGCAAAAAATACCGCAGGGGTGAAGGATGCAACAGTAAACTTTATGACGCTGAAGATGATTGTGGAATTTGAGGATGGGCAGGATCCGAAGGCGGTTATGAAAGAGGTTCTGAAAAACTGCAAAAAAGTAGAGGATGACTGCGAAATTTATTTATAAAAATCAGGCAGAAATGTGACTGGGAGATGACTGCGAACAGGAATGCCGGGAGCATTCTGACTGTGGATCAAGGTATGATAAGGAGCAGAATATGAATAAAAAACAGAAAAAAATGCTGATCCGTATAATCGTTGCTTCTGTGCTGGTTGCAGCACTGTCAATGCTTCCGCTGGAAGGATACTTACGGGCTGCTTTGTTTATGGTTCCGTATCTTGTGATCGGATATGATATTCTTCGCAAAGCATGGAAAGGAATCAGGAACAGACAGGTATTTGATGAAAACTTTCTGATGGCAGTTGCTACGGTAGGTGCTATCTGTCTGGGAGACTTTAAAGAAGGAACGGCAGTTATGCTGTTTTATCAGATAGGTGAACTGTTCCAGAGCTATGCAGTGGGAAAGAGCCGTCGTAATATCAGCGAACTTATGGATATTCGTCCGGATTATGCCAATGTGGAAAGAGACGGAAGTCTGGAACAGGTGGATCCGGATGAGGTGGAAGTGGGAAGTGTGATCGTGGTACAGCCAGGTGAAAAAGTTCCCATCGACGGTGTTATTATAGAAGGAACCACAACCCTGAACACAAGCGCCCTGACCGGAGAAAGTCTTCCGAGAGAGGCAAAGGAAGGCGATGAGATCATCAGTGGCTGTATCAATATGTCCGGGGTACTGAAGATCCGCACCACAAAAGAATTCGGGGAATCTACAGTTTCCAAAATTCTGGATCTGGTAGAAAATTCAAGCTCCAGAAAATCCAGATCAGAAAACTTTATTTCCAAATTTGCCCGTTATTATACACCGATCGTCTGCTATAGCGCTCTGGCGCTGGCCTTGCTTCCGCCGATTATCAGGATGCTGTTTATGGGAATGGCTCCCCAGTGGGGAGACTGGATCTACCGTGCGCTTACGTTCCTGGTGATCAGCTGTCCCTGCGCTCTGGTCATCAGCATTCCGCTAAGTTTTTTTGCCGGGATCGGAGGCGCCAGCAAGGCAGGAGTTCTGGTAAAGGGTTCCAATTATCTGGAAACTCTTGCTCAGACCAAATATGTTGTTTTTGATAAAACAGGTACACTTACCAAAGGAGTTTTTGAGGTCTGCGGTGTTCATCACAACACTCTGGAAGACCATAAAATCCTGGAATACTCTGCCCTGGCGGAATGTGCTTCTTCACATCCTATCAGCAAAAGTCTTCAGAAGGCTTACGGAAAAGAAATTGACCGCAGCCGTGTGAAAGATATCAGGGAGATCAGTGGAAACGGTGTGACTGCAATTGTTGACGGAATATCTGTCGCCGTGGGAAACGGTAAGCTTATGGACAGTCTTGGAGTCAGATATGCGGAATGCAGTCAGGTTGGAACAATCGTTCATGTAGCTCTGGATGGTCAGTATGCAGGGCATATCCTGATCGCAGATGTGCTGAAACCTACCTCTGCGGAAGCTGTCCGTCAGCTGAAAAAGTCTGGCGTAAAAGAAACCGTTATGCTGACCGGAGATATGGAACGGGTGGCCCGGCAGGCTGCCTCAGAGATCGGTGTCGATCAGGTTTACAGTGAACTTCTCCCTGCGGATAAAGTTGCCAGGGTAGAAGAAATGATAGACAGAAAAGGGAAAAAAGAAAAGCTTGCATTTGTAGGCGACGGGATCAATGATGCTCCGGTGCTTTCCAGAGCAGACATTGGAATCGCCATGGGTGCGCTGGGATCGGATGCAGCCATTGAAGCGGCAGATGTGGTACTGATGGATGACGATCCTCTGAAGGTGGCAAAAGCAGTCCGGATTGCCAGAAAATGTATGAGGATCGTATACGAAAATATTTATTTTGCCATTGGGATCAAGATCCTCTGCCTGATTTTGGGAGCAGTGGGAATTGCAAATATGTGGCTTGCGATTTTTGCCGACGTAGGAGTTATGGTGATCGCTGTGCTGAATGCCATCCGCGCATTGTTTGTAAAAAAGCTTTAATAAGCATTAATGCTGCTGTAAACAGAAATGTTTTAACAGTATTTCAGATACCGTAAGATTTTTGTGCAAAGACTGCCGGTATGTGATATGATAAAACAGAAAGGCGGGATAAATCGGATGACAGACGAAAAGGAAATTCTCTGCTGTGATACCGTAGAGACTCATGAAGAACTTTTGAAGATCGTAGATGAAACAATGCCGGATGAAACAGAACTGGATTCTCTTGCAGAGCTGTTTAAGGTTTTTGGAGATCCGACCAGGATCCGTATTCTGTTTGTGCTTTTTGAGACGGAAGTGTGTGTCTGTGATCTGGCAAAGGCTCTGAATATGACACAGTCAGCGGTTTCTCATCAGCTTCGTATCCTGAAGCAGAGCAGGCTGGTCAAGAACAGACGGGAAGGCAAATCGGTCTTTTATTCTCTGGCAGACGACCATGTACGGACCATGATCGCTCAGGGACGGGAACATATTCTGGAATAAAATATACAGGATCAGAAATTCAGGAGCCGGGACCGACAGGTCTGGCTCCTGTTCTGCTTTTGCCGTGAATGAAGGGTGGATTTTGCAGGAAATGCGTCGTATAATAAAGCTATTATAACAGGCGAAAAGGGGGACAGAAGGTGAAATATCAGGAATTATATAAAATTCTGGAAGAAAATATAGAAAAAAAGAAAAATATACTGGCGACAGTGATCCAGGGACAGGGGCAGGGAACGCGGCTGTTTTTTTCTGAGGGAGAACTTCTTGCAAAAAGCAGTGAAGAATGTTTTGGGCCGGAAGAACTCCAACAATTGTCTGATGCATCAGAAAGCGGGATACTGGAATTTGGTTCCCGAAAATTTTTTGTGGAGCTTTTGCGGAAACCCAGCCGCCTTGTGATCTGCGGGGGAGGACATGTAGCCCGGCAGGTGATTATTCTGGCAAAACGGATCGGATTCCAGGTGACTGTTCTGGAGGATCGTCCGCTGTTTGCTGATCAGGCAAGGAAAGCCGGAGCGGATCTTGTGATCTGTGATGATTTCGCTTCCGGACTGGAAAAAATCAAAGGAAGCAGTGATACTTATTTTCTGGTAGTTACCAGAGGGCACAGATATGATGATATCTGCCTTACGTCCATACTCCGGAAAGAACGCGCTTATGCAGGGATGATGGCAAGCAGAAAAAGAGGGATCCTTTTGAAAAAGAGACTGATCGAAGAAGGGATACCGGAGGAGGAAGTGGAACTTCTTCATACACCTGTAGGACTTTCCATTCATGCAGAGACGCCGGAGGAGATTGCAGTGTCTATTATGGCAGAGCTGATCATGGAAAAAAACAGTGTGAAAAAAACCAGCGGCTATGAAAAAGAACTTCTGGAGTGCCTTACAGAAGAATCCGATCAGAAAAAAGCACTGGCTACTATTGTATCCCGAAGAGGATCCGCCCCCAGAGAGATCGGGACGAAAATGATCGTTCTTCCTGACGGAAAGATCATAGGTACGATAGGCGGAGGATGCATGGAAAGCCGTGTCCAGCACCATTGTCTCCATATGCTGAAGGAAGAGGATCCTAAGGGACGCCTGGTATATGAGGATATGAGAGGAACAGAAGCAGAAGAGGAAGGCCTTGTGTGCGGAGGCACGATCCAGGTGTACCTGGAGGTGCTTGAGTAACCGTTTACACGCCTGAAGCTTAAATGTGATTTTGGGTAAAATATGAAATACAAATATACAGGATAATGTGGTATACTGTAATTCAGCAGAAGGAAACAGTTTTTTATTGGAGGACAGAATATGAGAAAAAGAAGTATGATCACAGCTCTGATCTGCAGTATGTGTCTTACGGCAGGAAGTGCAGTACCGGTTATGGCAGATGCTTCTAAGGTAGTGACTCTTGGAGCAGACCTTACTCAGGAGCAGAAGAATACAATGATGCGTTATTTCAAGGCGGATGCAAACCAGGTTCAGATCCTTACTATTACAAATGAAGATGAAAGAGAACAGCTTGGCTCTTATATCCCTCTGGAGCAGATTGGAACAAGGACTTTAAGCTGTGCTTATGTAAAGCCGACCCAGTCCGGCGGTATTAAAGTCCGTACAGCGAACCTGAACTATGTGACAGGAAATATGATCGCTAATGCACTTTCTACAGCAGGAGTTACCAACTGCGAAGCAGTTGCAGCCTGCCCTTATGAGGTATCCGGTACAGGAGCCCTGACAGGTGTGATCATGGCATATGAAAGTGCCAGCGGACAGACTTTAGACAGTACAAAGAAAGACCTTGCAACACAGGAGGTTGTTGTAACAGGAAATCTTTCTCAGCAGGTAGGTCAGGATAATGCTACGAACATCCTCAATGAGGCAAAGCTCCAGATCATTGGGAATAATGTTCAGAATGCAGATGAAATCTATAATATTGTAAATAACATTGCAGTTGAGAATAATGTGAGTCTCAGTGAGGAAGAGATGAGTACGATCGTTTCACTTCTTCAGGAGATCGCACAGCAGAATTATGATATCGCGCAGATGCAGGAAACACTGGAAAGCATTCAGCAGAATCTGAATAACAGTCAGAGTGGTGAAGCGCAGGGTGAACAGGATTATGTAGATGAAGACAGTTCTGATGGAGAAGATATCACAGCCAATGTAGATACAGATGCCCTTGGTGAGGACATTATCGAGAGTTCTACAGAAGATCCGTCCCTTCAGGAAGAAACCATGGGTGATCAGAATGGAGAGGATTATGTAGATGAGGGAACAGGTATCCCTGAGGCAACAGAAGATGAAGAAGTGCTGGACGGTACAGCTCAGGATGATGGGGTTGTGGATCCGACAGAAGGTACAGAGGAAGATCCTCTTAGTACAGATGAACTCGATGAAGAGGGAAGAGTGTTCTTTGAAAAGGCAGAAGCCTTCTGCAAGGGAGAATATGAAGGAGATCCTGTTTCTCTTCAGAATGTGATGGGACCGGATGCTTATGCAGCAGTGACAATTGATCCGGAAACTGGTGCGAAGCTGTCACAGAAAGTTCTTGAAGCTTATATCAATGTTCTGAAAGATGGTGGAATGAGCTATCTTCCTATGGAAACAGACCTGTATGTATCAGGAGCACTGAACATGGTCAATGCAGAGATGAAGATTATTTTCAGTATTGAGACAGAACCGGAAGCAGATGATATCCTGATCAATGAAACTCCGGAAACAAGACAGGCTCTTTATGAAGATACTATGAAATTTTTCGAAACTCTTTATGGAGAAAATACGGATATGACAGACACTTCAGAAGAAGGAACAGAAGAGGTATTACCAGAAGAATCTATGGAAGACATTCCTTATGAGGAAGCAGTATACTGATTTTGAAAATGTTTAGGGCGGCTGATCAGCCGCCCTTTTGCTGTAGACAGAAGAAATACCTGCTTCCATTGCCGCAGGCAATCTGGAATGAATTTTGGTTCGTTGCTGTGAGCGGAGTGAATGGTGATAATTTTGTGTCTTACTGGAAATACTGGAAAAAATATTTTGGCTGTGCTACAATAGATAAAATACTGACAAATACAATGGAATTATATTTCCGAAGGGAGAAAACACATGAGTTTGGCTGTGGTAACGCTGAAAAAGGGAGAAGGACGGCTTCTGAAATCAGGCGGTATGTGGGTGTTTGATAATGAGATTGCTTCTGTAATGGGAAGTTTTTTAAATGGTGATGTGGTACTGGTACGGGATTTTGATGGATATCCTATGGGAAAAGGCTTTATCAATACAAATTCCAAGATTACGGTGAGACTTTTAACAAGAGATGAAAATCAGAAAATTGATGAAAAGTTTCTTGAAATGAGAGTAAGAGATGCATGGGAATACCGTAAAAAAGTAACAGATACCAGCAGCTGCCGTTTGATCTTCGGAGAAGCAGATTTTCTTCCGGGTCTGGTAGTAGACAAGTTCTCTGATGTTTTGGTTGTACAGTCTCTTGCATTAGGAATAGACCGTTTAAAGCTTCAGATTCTGGAACTGTTAAAAAGTATCCTTGCAGAAGATGGGATACAGATTCGTGGAGTTTATGAAAGAAGCGATGCAAAGGTACGCCGTCAGGAGGGAATGGACCTGTATAAAGGCTTCATCGGTGAAGAATTTCCGACTCTGGTGGAAATTGAAGAAAACGGAGTCAGGTATCAGGTGGATGTCCGCGACGGACAGAAAACAGGATTTTTCCTTGATCAGAAATACAATCGTCTTGCCATTCAGAAGTTATGTAAGGATGCCAGAGTTCTGGACTGCTTTACGCATACAGGATCTTTTGCCCTGAACGCGGGGATTGCAGGAGCAAGTGAAGTTACAGGTGTGGATGCTTCACAGCTTGCAGTAGATCAGGCAACTGCCAATGCAAAGCTGAACGGACTGGACAGCAGAGTGAAATTTATCTGTGAAGATGTATTTGAACTGCTTCCTGAACTGGAAGAAAGAGGAGAGAAATTTGATGTAGTGATTCTTGATCCTCCTGCATTTACCAAATCCAGAAATTCGGTAAAAAATGCAGTCAAAGGTTATCGGGAGATTAACCTCCGTGCCATGAAACTGGTAAAAGACGGCGGTTTTCTTGCCACCTGTTCCTGTTCTCATTTTATGACATATGAATTGTTTACAAAAACAATCGGTCAGGCGGCACGCAGCGCTCATAAGCGTCTGAGACAGGTGGAATACAGAACCCAGGCACCGGATCATCCGATCCTGTGGTCTTCAGACGAATCATATTATTTGAAATTTTACATATTCCAGGTATGCAGTGACAAGTAAAGAGTTTAAGTATAACAAAAGAGGTGTTTTTTCATGAAAGAAAAGTTTATGAGGTTTATGCAGGGGCGCTATGGCGTAGACGGATTTGCACGTTTTACCATGGGCGTAGCACTGGTATGTATTGTTGTTTCTGTCTTTTTCCGAAATGGAAGTACAGCAGGTGCTTTATTAAATACGTTAGGACTGGCATCTATCATCTATACTTATTTTCGTATGCTTTCCAGGAATGTTTCCAGGCGCTATGCGGAAAATCAGAAATATCTTGCCATGACTTCAAAACTGAGACAGCACTTTAACAGGGAAAAGAATATGATGCAGCAGAGAAAGACACATCATATCTACACATGCCCAGGCTGTGGACAAAAGATACGTATTCCAAGAGGAAGCGGCAAGAAAGTAGAGATTGATTGTCCGAAATGTCACACGAAATTTATCAAAAAGATCTGAATATAACAGGAACAGGCAGGAGATTCTATGTTTGGTTATGTGGTAATGAACAGACCTGAAATGAAAATAAAAGATTACGATCTTTACAGATCTTTCTACTGTGGACTGTGCCGGGAACTCCGTGACCGGTATGGTATTTCCGGTCAGATTACGCTTACCTATGATCTGACCTTTGTAACTCTTCTTTTAAGCGGGCTTTATGAACCGCCTACAAAAAAGGGAACCAGCCGCTGCATTGTACATCCGGTACGCAGGCAGCCTGTGCGAAAAAATGAGTTCACAGAATATGCAGCAGATATGAATGTATTTCTGGCGTACTATAAATGTGTAGACGACTGGAAAGATGAAAAAAAACTTTCGCGTCTGGCGTACAGTCGTTTGCTTGAACGAAAAGATAAAAGAGCAGAAGCTTTGTGGAAAAAGAAGACTTCCGTGATCATCCATCATCTTAATGAGATCTCTGCCATGGAGAAAGCAGGTGAAACAGATATAGACAGAATATCTGGCTGTTTTGGAAAGATCATGGAGGAAATCCTGGTGTGGAAAGAAGATCAATGGGAACCTGCTCTGAGACGGATGGGGTTTTATCTGGGTAAATTTATTTATCTGATGGATGCCTTTGATGATGTGGAAGAGGATATAGAAAAAGGAAATTACAATCCGTTTGCACAGGATTATATAATAGAAGGGTTCGAGGAAAAAGTACGTCAGATCCTGATCATGATGATGGCGGAAGCCTGCAGGGAATTTGAGAAACTTCCTATTATAAGATATGCAGATATTCTTCGGAATATTTTATACTCCGGTGTGTGGTGCCGGTTTGAAACGGTATCAGAGAAAAGGAAGGAGAAACAGGAGAAGAAACATGTTTGATCCATACAGTATTCTTGGTGTATCAAGAGATGCATCAGATGAAGAAATAAAAAAGGCATACAGACGGCTTAGCCGGAAATATCATCCGGATGCCAATATCAATAATCCAAATAAAGACCAGGCAGAAGAAAAATTCAAGGAGATCCAACAGGCCTATGACCAGATCATGAAGGAGAGAGAGTATGGCTCTTCAGGCGGGGCTTATGGCAGCAATAATTATGGTGGATTTGGAGGCTATGGAGGTTTTGGCGGACAGACAAATACCGGATATCAGGACGAGGAAGCAATCCGCAGACAGGCGGCAGCTAATTATGTGCAGAGCGGCCATTACCAGGAGGCCATGAATGTGCTGTCTTCGCTGAAAGAGAGAAATGCTCAGTGGTATTATCTTTCTGCTGTGACCAACATGGGGCTTGGAAATAATGTAAATGCATTAAATCACATTCGGGAAGCTGTTCGTATGGAACCGGATAATATGCAGTACCGTATGACATTGCAGCGCATGGAAGGCGGCGGAGCCTGGTATCAGGAGCAGCAGAATCCTTTTGGCGGAATGCCGGTTGGCGGAAATGATTTTTGCATGAAGTGTCTGATCGCAAATATGGCATGCAGCTGCTGCTGTCCGGGAAGCGGTGTGATCTGCTGCTGACGGCAGTTATGTTTCTAAAGAAAAAAATTGACATTTTCTCTTCAGAAGATTAATATAAAAACAAAGTGAAATGAGGAGGAAATTATTATGAGTATTCGAATTGGAATCATGGGATATGGTAATCTTGGAAGAGGCGTAGAATGCGCTGTCAAACACAATCCGGATCTTGAACTTACAGCAGTTTTTACACGCCGTGATCCTGACACTGTAAAGATTCTTACAGAAACCGCAAAGGTATGTCATGTAGACGAAGCAGAAAGTATGAAGGATGAGATCGATGTCCTTATCATCTGCGGTGGAAGCGCTACAGATCTTCCTGTACAGACACCGAAATTTGCCCAGTGGTTTAATGTGGTAGACAGCTTTGACACTCATGCCAAAATTCCGGAACATTTTGCAAATGTGGATAAGACAGCTCAGGAAAGCGGTCATGTAGGCATTATTTCTGTAGGCTGGGATCCGGGGATGTTTTCACTGAACAGAATGTATGCAAATGCTATCCTTAGCAATGGAAAAGATTATACTTTCTGGGGCAAAGGTGTAAGCCAGGGACATTCTGATGCTATCCGCAGGATAGAAGGAGTAAAGGACGGAAAACAGTATACAATCCCTGTAGAAGCTGCTCTTGAAGCAGTGAGAAATGGAGAAAATCCGGAACTTTCTACAAGAGAAAAGCATACAAGGGAATGTTTCGTTGTGGCAGAAGAGGGAGCAGATCTGGCTCGTATCGAAAATGAGATCAAGACTATGCCGAACTATTTTGCAGACTATGATACTACAGTACATTTTATTACTGAGGAAGAACTGAAACGTGATCACAGTGGTATTCCTCATGGAGGTTTTGTGATTCGTACAGGCAGTACAGGCTGGAATGATGAGAATAAACATGTGATTGAATACAGCCTGAAGCTGGATTCCAACCCGGAATTTACATCTTCTGTGATTGTTGCCTATGCAAGAGCGGCATATCGTATGTATAAAGAAGGTCAGAAGGGATGTAAGACAGTATTTGACGTGGCTCCGGCATATTTAAGTGCACTGGATGGAGCGGAACTGAGGAAACATCTTCTTTAAAAATATTACAAAAGAGTGAAGCCATTAAGGTTTTGCTCTTTTTTTGTGGTTCTTTTACAATATGTAATAAAATTATTGACGCATGGAAAAAGATGCGATATAATAAATACACAATATTGTAACAACATTGTAAAGATTATAAAGATAAAGAAGAGGGTAAGTTTATGAAGAAGGTATGCAAACGGTGGAAATTCTGGGGCTTGTTACTGGGGCTTATGCTATTTGCAGCCGGTTTTACTGTGCAGTCTACTACGGTAGAAACGCAGGCAGCAGTAAACGGCTTCCGGACTGTAAACGGAAAAACATATTATTACAAAAATGGTAAGAAAGTAAAAGGCTGGCTGACGCTGGGTAAAAATAAGTATTATCTTAATGCAAAGACCGGCGTTATGTATAAAGGCTGGTACAAGATCAGCAACGGAAGATGCAGATACTTTGACTCACGTTCCGGAGTCATGAAAAGAGGTCTTACAAAGGTCGGAAGCTATTACTATTATTTTGATGGAAGTACAGGATGGGCAAAAACAGGATTCCTGAAGGCTGCCAATGGAAATACCAGATATTTCCAGCCTGGAACGTACCGGATGGCAAAAGGCTGGATGAAAAATGCCAAGAATCAAAAATGGTATTTCAGCACCAGCAATGGAATCATGTATAAGGGTCTGAAAAAAATCGGAAGCTATTCTTACTATTTTGACGGAAATACAGGAGCTGCCAAACAGGGATTTCTGACAGCAACCAATGGAAATACCAGATATTTCCGCGGCGGAACTTATCGTATGGCTACCGGATGGCTGACCAACTCCAAGGGTGAAAAAAGATATTTCTATCCGTCAAACGGTATTATGTTTAAAGGACATAAGCGTGTCAGCGGAAAGTGGTATTATTTTGACAAAAACTCCGGTATTGCCAAGGGCGGATGGGTTACAGAGTCAGGAAAGAAGAGATATTATGATCCTGAGACCTTTGTGATGGTTACCGGAACCAGAACCATCGAAGGCGTTACATATACTTTTGACTCAAACGGATATGTGATTTCTTCTCAGGATAATGATGAGCAGCCGGATATCTCCACGCCAACTTCACAGAGAACCCTTAAGAATTATCTTCTTGGAGCCCTTCAGCCGGTAGGAAGGACCTTATATATATGGGGCGGCGGACATGGATGGAGCGATGCCACAAGAAAAGGTATCAGTACCAGGTGGACATCCTTCTATAACAGCCAGAACAGCAGCTATAATTATAAGAATTATAATGATCTCAGTGAAACAAATCGTGCTAAAGGCCTGGATTGTTCCGGTTATGTAGGCTGGTCTACTTATCAGGTAATGCAGTCAAAATCCGGTGTCGGTTCCGGATATACAGTTGTTTCCGGTGAGATCGGAGGTCTTTACAAATCAAAAGGATGGGGAAATATCTATAACCAGAATTATCTCAGTAATACAGGCTACAAGCTTTATCCGGGAGATATCGGATATGATGCAAACCATACATGGATCATCCTGGGACAGTGCAGTGATAAGAGTGCTGTAATCCTTCATTCCACACCGAATGCCGGAGTGCAGATTTCAGGAACTCCTACACCTAATGGAAATTATTCAAGCCAGGCAATCGCTCTTGCCCAGAAGTATATGGCACGCTATCCGGGATACCAGAAGATGGGAGCTTCTTTCTATCATACATCATCCGGAGCATATATCCGCAGAGGTAATTATTTCAGATGGAGTACAAATACTCTCAGTGATCCAAACGGATACAGATATAAAACTGCAGATCAGATTCTTGCAGATCTGTTTAGTTAAGTATCCTGCAGAAAAGTTTAGATTTGTTTATAGGAAAAATAACGGGGAGCATTTCCTTTTGGAAATGTCTCCCCGTTACTGTTGCACAATCATTAATAAATATTACAAAATTTTAAACTTTTAATCAATTAAGACTTGCAATCCATGTAATCCTGTGTTAATATGTAAAAGAACTTAAGAAAGATATTTCGCAAATGTTACAAAAGTTGTTAATTATAAGAGGTGAGAAACATGAAAAAACGTATTGTATGTCTGATGTTAGCAGTTATGATGATGGGTACACAGGTTGCTACTGTAAGTGCTTCCAGAGAAGAAGAGCTGAGAGAGGAGCAGGCATGGACAAGCGCACAGCTTGATGCTACATATGCACAGATCGATCAGTTTTATGCAGCTAAAGAGCAGCTTCAGAGTGAGATTGCAGCATTGGACGCTAATCTTGTAAATGTCATGGTCTCCATTCAGACTCTGGAAGGAGATATCAGCAATAAAGAGGCTGATATCAAGCAGACACAGTCAGATCTTCAGAAAGCTCAGAATGCAAAAGATAAACAGTATGCAGCAATGAAACAGCGTATCCAGTATTTGTACGAAAAAGGTGGAAATGATGCATGGTTTCAGATGATGGTAAATGCAGAGAATCTTTCCGAACTTCTTACAAAGGCTGAGTATACTCAGAAGATGTATGATTACGACAGACAGAGCCTGGAAAAATATGTAAATACAATCGATCAGGTAACAAAGCTTGGAAACCAGTATCAGCAGGAAAAAGCAGAACTGGAAGGCATGAAGCAGGAATATGAGGCAGAATCTGTAAACCTCCAGATTGCAATTGATGAGAGAAAAGCGACATCTGCAAACTATGACAATGAGATTGCATATGCACAGCAGATGGCTAACGAATATGCAGCACTGATCCAGCAGCAGCAGGCAGAGATCGAACGCCTGGAAGCTGAGAGAATCGCGGCAGAAGAGGAAGCAAGACGCCAGGCTGAACTTGCAGCAGCAGAAGAGGCTGCACGCCAGGAAGCAGAACAGCAGGAAGACACAACCGTATATGATGAAGAGGGAAATGAGATCGATCCTGAAGACGCAGCAGAAAACGGTGATGTGGTATATGATGAAAATGGTAATGTAATCGATCCGGATGAAATCCTTACTGAAGATGACGGAAGTTCTGAAGGTGATGTTGAATATGATGAGTATGGAAATGTGATCGACAGTGACAATACTGTAGATCCGGAGGAGTATGAAAGTTCAGGCTCTACAGGATCCGGTTCAGGTTCTTCTGTTGTAGATTTTGCAACACAGTTCGTAGGTAATCCATATGTCTGGGGCGGAACCAGCCTTACAAATGGAGCTGACTGTTCTGGCTTTGTACAGAGTGTATATGCAAACTTTGGTGTAAGCCTTCCAAGAACATCATATGAGCAGCAGAATGCAGGTACAGAGGTATCTTATGCAGATGCACAGCCGGGAGATCTGATCTGCTACGGCGGTCATGTGGCTATCTATATGGGCGATGGAAAAATTGTACATGCTTCCAATTCCAGAGATGGTATTAAGATCAGCAACGATGCTACATACAGAACTATTCTGTCTGTAAGACGTCTTGTGTAGTCGGAAAAGAAAGAGATATTTGCATCATTAAGTTAAAACAACAAAAACAGGATCTTCATACTCTTTTGAGTATGGGGATCTTTTTTGCATAAATTTTATGTTTGAAAGATGTATTGACAGTTTGATGTAATTGGAGTATATTTAATAAAAAAGGAGGTAATCATGATTACCTCATGAGGGCGAAAATGAATACAAATATTGAGCGAAAAAGATCTTATGTCCAGATAACAGCAAGAATTTTGGAATCGGAAGGAATAAAAGGTGTTAATATACGTCGGATTGCTAAGGAAGCTGGATGCACAAGTGCAGTTCTTTATAAGCATTTTGATAATTTGGATCATCTTATTATGCTTGCTTCTGTTCATTTTTTGGAACCGTATATCAGGGAATTCCGACGTGTTGTGAAGAGACGTGATATTACATCTATACAGATTGATCTGTATTTATGGAAATTTTTTATACGGGAAGCATTTATGAATAAACCATATTATGAAATGATGTTTTTCAGTTCTGATAAGGATATGCTGGAAGATTATATATATGAATACTATTCATTGTTTCCTCAAGAAGAAAAAGATTTTGATGGACTGGCAGCCAGCATTATATTTAGTAATAATCTTGCAGAACGTGAGTATATCAGACTTAGACGGGCGGCTCATGAAGGTATGATTACATTAGAAAATGCAAGGTTGTTGAGTAGATTATCAACAGCTGTGTTTAATGGAATGTTTGTACAATATAATTTTGTAGAAAATGATAAGGGAGCATTACAAGTGGCAGCAGATGACTGTTATCAGTTGATTTTGGAGTTGTTCCATAGATTTGTAAAACCGGAGACAGATTTGAACATTGATAAAATTTGAATATGTTGTCAGCCAGAGACCTGGAAAAGGTTTTTGGCTGACAGAGACTGATACAGATTCGTATCAGTATTTTTTAAAACTCAAAGGTAATCAAGATTATCTTTGAGCGCAATATGGGTCGTTTAATAAGAAAAAGATAAAATGCTGAACATCAGCAATTATAAAAAATATTTTTAAGGAGGAACCGTCATGACAAAACAGCAGGAGTTTGAAAAAGATCAGGAGATCGTGGAGATTCTCCACAAAAATTCACTTCGTATTCTGGAGGATATTGGAATTGCATTCCTTACTGAGGAATCACGGGAAATACTTCGGAAAAATGGAATTCGTGTAGAAGGAAATCGGGCTTATTTTTCTGAAAAACAGGTAATGGATGCTTTAGATGCAGCAGTAAAAGACTTTACTGTATATGCAAGAAACAGTAAATATAATGTGAAAATGAACACGGAAGACCTGTATATGACTCCGGGCTACGGAAGTGCTATGGTATGTGAACTGGATGGAACGGTACGTCAGGCAACTTTTGATGATTTTTTGAAATTAGCAGTGATCGTGCAACAAAGCGAGGAGTTTGCCATCAATGGAGGCATCCTGGCACAACCTTGCGATATTGACCCGGATATTTCTGCCGAGGTTATGGTATATGCAACACTCTGCCGTTCTGACAAAGCTCTTTTTTCTGTATGTGCAGGGAAAGAACAGGCAGAACATATTATGGAAATGATGAAGATTATCTTTGGAGCAGATTTAACGAAGATTCCTTGTACGTTTAACCTGATTTCTCCATTAAGTCCATTAGGGGTTACAAAAAATACTATTGAGACTATTGAGGTTTGTGCGGAGAACGGACAGCCTCTTGTAATTGCACCGGGAAATATGGCAGGAGCTACTGGTCCCATTTCTCTTGCAGGCAATATCTCCCTTGCCAATGCGGAATTTTTAGGCATTAATGTGTATGCACAGCTGATTCATCCAGGTACACCTTTGATCTATGGATTTGCGTCTACGGTCAGTGACATGAAGAATATGCAGGTTTCTAACGCTACGCCGGGATTTGTAAAAGAAGCGAAGTATGGAGCTCTGCTTGCTAAGAAATATGGAGTTCCCTGCAGAAGCGGCGGCGGAATGTCTGATGCCAGCGGTTTGACTGCGCAGGCAGGCGTGGAAAGTGCTATGAGCATGTTTGAATCTTTTAACGAAAGAGCGAATTTGATGATGCATGCAACTGGCTCACTCCATTCATTTAATACTGTGAGTATTGAGAAATTCCTTCTGGATATTGAGACTTATACACGAATGAAATATTATTTTTCTGACATGCCGGTAGATGAAGACGCCCTTGCTTTTGACGTGATTCAAGAAGCTATCGAGGAAGATGGCACATTTGTTACTCTGGAACATACTTTTGAAAGATGCCGTATAGACCCGTGGAACAGTCAGGTATCTGTACACAGAAACACAAAGGGGGATCCAAATCAGGCTCTTTATGAATCTATACATAAGAGATTAGATCAGCTTCTGAATTCCTATCAGCCGCCGGAAATGCCAGCAGAACAGAGAAATGCTTTGGATGTACTGATGAGAAAGATTGGTATGAAAGAAGAAGATATAGCAAAAGTATAACGATGAGGTAATGCTATGGATAAGACATTTGTAAAAAAATATGGAACCTTGCTGCTTTTGGCCTGTGGCGCAGGATTTATTTTTCAGCTTCCGTTTATAAGAGAAACCTTTTATATTCCAATTCAGACTGCAATGGGACTTTCAAACGCCCAGATGGGAAAACTGAGCAGCTGGTATGCAATTGTAGCTACACCGGCATATTTTCTGGGTGGGATTGTGGCAGATCGTTTTTCACCCAAGATTATGCTGACATTTTCTTTTGTGTCAACCGGACTTTTGGGTATGTGGTTTTCTATGTTTCCGGGGTATAAAACAAGTCAGCTGATTTTTGCTTTAATGGGATTTACTACTGTCATGACCTACTGGAGTTCTGTGATTAAGGCAGTACGAATGCTTGGGTCTTCCGAAGAACAGGGACGTTTGTTTGGATTACAGGAAGGGCTGAGAGGTTTTTTGAATGCAGGATTAGTATTTGTGATGGCTGCGGTCTATGCAGGGTTCGCAGATCAGGTAGTGGGAGCTGCCTGGGCCATTCGTCTTTGTGCAGTATTACTTTTGGTTATTGGTGTGCTTTGCTGGTTTGTTATTGACAATCCTGAAAAGGGAACGCAGACAGAATCTTTGAAGGAATTAGTTTCCGGCACTTTCCAGTGTATGAAGATTTCCAGAGTATGGCTTCTGACAGGTATTGTCTTTACTGCTTATTGCGTATATGGACTGATGAGTTATATCAATACTTATGCGGTAAATGTATGCGGAATGTCTGAAACTGCAGCTGCAAATCTGGGAGGTATCCGTTACCTTCTCCAGGGGGTTGGAGGTGTGGTAGGAGGTTTTCTGGCAGATAAGATTCATTCCAGGCTGAAGGTGATTAGTATTTCAGGAGGACTTTTGGCAGTCAGCTGGGCGGCGTTTATCTTTATTCCTGGAAATGCTTCTGCTCTGGCTGGAGTCATTGGAAACTTTTTTATTGGGGTTATTTTAATTTATGCAATTCGCAGTCAGTATTTTGCAGATATTGATGATGCAGGTCTGGATGTTAAGATTACAGGACGCGTATCTGGTATTCTTTCTACATTTGGTTATCTTCCTGACGTGTTTATGTTTACTTTGGTGGGAAGCTGGTTAGATGGAGCAGCAGGAAAAGCTGGATATAATAAAGTGTTTATTTGTGCAGCAGTGATGGGTGCGTTATGCATGCTTATTTCTGGAGGCCTGTATAAAATTGTGGAAAAAAATAAGAAAAATATAAAATGATTTACACAAATCTCTCTGAGTTTATACTCAGGGAGATTTATGTGTAAAGCATTATAAAAAATACAGAACCCTCACAGGACGGAAATCCTGCGAGGGTTCTGTATTTAGGAATTTATCAATAGAAAAGGTAAGAAGGATTGTGTCAGCATTTCGTAAAGTACATGGAAATACCCTGTCCACCTCCGATGCACATGCTGATCATGGCATCTTTTTTGTCTGTTCTCATTAACTCATAAAGAACCTTTACAGCGAGGACACAGCCGGTTGCTCCAATTGGATGACCGATAGAGATTCCTCCGCCGTAAATATTAACTTTGTCTTTGTCAAGTCCAAGATCCCGTCTGACAGCATATGCCTGACTTGCGAACGCTTCGTTGATCTCGAACATATCGATGTCCTGAAGATTTAATCCCAGTTTTTTCGCCAGCTTTTCACTGGAGAACTTAGGAGAATACCCCATAAGCTCCGCATCAAATCCTGCTACAGCAAAATCTACGATTTTAAGCTTGGGAGTAACTCCAAGTTCCCGGGCTTTTTCGGCAGACATGATCACAACAGCAGCGGCACCGTCATTCAGGCTGGAAGAGTTTCCGGCAGTAACTGTTCCTCCTTTTACAAAACAGGGGCGAAGTTTGGCAAGTTTTTCGAGAGTCTGTCCTTCTCTTGGACCTTCATCTGTATCGAACACAGTTACATTGCCTTTGCGATCCTTCAGTTCAACAGGGAGAATTTCATCTTTGAACTTACCGTCTTTGATCGCTGCCACTGCACGCTGATGGCTTTCCAGAGCGAACTGGTCCTGCTCTTCTCTGGAAACATTATATTTTGTTGCTACATTTTCTGCTGTGACACCGTTGTGATTTCCATCCAATGGCCAGGTCAGAATATCAATGACTCCATCCTCGAATGTTTTGTGTCCCATACGGGCTCCCCAACGTGCGTCTTTCACATAATATGGAAGCTGGGAAATATTTTCCGCGCCTCCCGCAACAACCACATCTGCCTGTCCGGTCTGAATTTCCATAACTGCGTCAGCAATAGACTGCAGAGAAGATCCGCACTGTCTGTTTACAGAATATGCAGTCGTTTCTTTGGGAAGACCGGCTTTCAAGCTGATCGCTCTTGCGACAAAACCGTTTTCAGCAATCTGACCAACCTGACCGATGATAACTTCATCTACATCTGATGGTTTAATGCCTGCACGGTTTACAGCTTCTTTTACTACCATTGCACCCATATCAATTGCGGAAACAGATTTCAGGCTTCCGCCGTAGCTTCCTACAGGAAGCCTTACGCCGCTTACGATTACAACATCTTTCATTTTTATTCCTCCAATTTAAAATATAATATAATATTAAACAATCATTCCGCCGCCTACATTGATGACCTCAGAGGTAATGTAAGCTGCTTCGTCAGAAGCCAGAAAAGCTACCATATTTCCGACATCAGACGGTTTACCTGCGTATCCCATGGGGATTCTCTGCATCATGCTGTCCCATGCGGCGCCGTCATTAACGGTTTTTAATTTCAGTGTCATATCTGTCTCAATAAATCCTGGGCAGATAACGTTACAGGTGATTCCTTTTCTTGCGCTTTCTCTTGCAGCAGTTTTAGTAAGTCCTACTACGCCTGCTTTGGCAGCTGCGTAATTGGCCTGTCCGATATTGCCGAGCCAGCTTCCGGAAGAAATATTGATGATACGGCCGCTGCCTTTGGTACGCATGTATTTCAGAGCTTCCTGGGTTCCGTAGAAAACGCCGGTCAGATCCACATCAATGACAAGCTGCCAGTTTTCAACAGGCATTTTATGGAGCATTCCGTCACGGTTGATACCTGCGTTGTTTACCATGATATCAAGGGTTCCGTAGGTATCAATGGCATATTTTACGAGAGCCTGCACTTCTTCCTGTTTGGAAACATTTACAGCAAATGCAGAGGCGGTGCCGCCAAGGGCTTCGATTTCTGCGACAGTATCATCCGCTGCCGCCATATCTGCAATGATGACCTTTGCTCCTTCTTCTGCCAGTTTCATGGCAATACCTTTTCCAAGACCGCGTCCTGAACCTGTTACAATTGCTACTTTGTCTTTTAATCTCATAATGTTCCTCCTTAAAATGGTTTTATATTAATTTTTTAATGTGTGCGGATCAGATCTTTTAATCCATATGGAATGGATTCACTGAAAATTGCCGGGTTCATTTCTTTCAGATTTTCGCTGATAATCGGCTTAAATTCCATAAGGTCGAGGATCTGTGTCTGAAGGTCGATTCCCGGAGCAATTTCGGTAAGTACAAGTCCCTCGGGACGAAGTTCAAAAACAGCTCTTTCTGTTACATAGTGCATTTTCTGGTGTTTGCTGCGTGCGATTTTTCCGTTATAGGAAATCTGCTGCACTTTTTTTACAAATTTAATCAGGCTTCCTTCCTGGTCGATATGGAGCTTACCGCCTTCAAAAGAGCATTTCAGCCCTTTTCCTGTAAAGGATGAGCAGAAAACAACATGTTTGGCGTTTGTTGTTATATCAATGAAACCTCCGGCTCCGGTAGGGTTGGGACCTAATTTGGTAGCGTTGACATTTCCTTCCGGATCAATCTCTCCGGCACCCATATAGGTAACATCTACGCCGGCTCCGTTATAATAATCAAACTGGTCGTCATGTCTGAGAAGCGCGAAATTATTTTTGGCAATACCAAAATCCACACCGCCAAGAGGGATTCCTCCATATATGCCTGATTCTACAGTGACCGTTACATCATCGCTGACCCCTTCCTCTGAAATAATAGGGCCTACCACATCGTTTGGAATGCCGGTTCCAACGTTAAGAACGTCGTCTACATGGAGTTCCATCAATGCACGGCGCCCGATTACCTTACGCAGGTTCATTTCCAGGATGTCTGAATTGGAAACAGGAACCTTGATGTCGCCGCAGTATGCGGGATCAAAAGCAAAACTGTGAGTCTGGCGGTGGTCTTCTTCCGGATTGGGACACATGACGACTGCATCAATAAAAATACCCGGTACAGTGACACGTTTACAGTGAAGAGATCCGGCTTTTACTTTGTATTTTGCCTGGGCAATGACTTTTCCGCCGAACTTTTTACATGCCATTACCGCAGAAAAAACTTCCAGCTGCATGGCTTCCTCATCTGTTGTGAGATTTCCCATTTCATCCACATAAGTTCCACGAATAATACAGTAATCGAGAGGAATTGGTTTATAGCGCATATATTCTTCTCCGTCAATAGAGACGATGTCTACAATATCAGGAGCTTTTTTGGTGATATCATTCATTTTTCCACCGTCAATACGGGGATCAATAAAGGTTCCCAGTCCTACTTTGGTGATCTTTCCGGGTTCACCGCCTGCCATACTTCTGTACAGCTGTGCAAACTGTCCCTGAGGAATGTTATATGCCAGTATTTTGTTTTCTGCGATCAGCTTCATCATACGGGGCTGAAGTCCCCAGTGGCCGCCTATGATCCGGTGGAGCATCCCTTCGTGGGCAAAATGCTGGATTCCTCTGTCCCGGTCACTTTGGCCGCAGGAGTGAACCAGAGTGAGATGATTGGGACTTCCGGTTTCCAGAAAGCGTTTTTCAATGGCTTTCAGAACAGTCTCTGCTGCAGAAACAAGAGTCATGCCGATCGTTGCAACAGTGCTGCAGCTTTTGATCATGGCTGCGGCTTCCTCTCCTGTCATAAATTTAGGTTTTTTCATAGTATCCTCCTGTATAAAAATTATTTTTCCGAAAAAAGGCTTCGGAGCTTTTTCTTATCAATCTTGCCGTTGGGAGTCAGCGGAAGCTCTTCTGAAATCAGTATCTTTGCAGGTATTTTGTATTTTGCGATTCGTTTATGCAGAAGATTCTGAATGGAACATTCATTTAAATCACAGCCCGGCTCCAGTACGACCATAGCAGCGGCAACTTCTCCATATACGGGATCAGGAATACCTACAACAGCAGCCTCCCGGATTCCTTTTATTTTATAAAGCTCATTTTCTACATCGAAGCTGCAGATTTTTTCGCCGCCTCTGTTAATCATGTCTTTTTTTCTGTCCACAACATAAAGGTAGCCCTCCATGTTGAAATATCCCAGATCTCCGGTAGCCAGCCAGCCATTTTGAAGCGCGGCGGACTCCTTTTTGTAATAGGAGCTTAAAACAACATTACCGGAAATCCATATTTCTCCAATTTCCATGTCCTTCACAGGATTTCCAAAATCATCTTTGATTTCAAAGCAGGTACCTGGTATGGGAAGTCCGGAGGAACCGATGTACGGACTTGTGCTGGCGTCGCCCGGAAAAACAGCAGCCGGAGAAGTCGTTTCGGTAAGCCCGTATACGGTGTGAAAAGCACTGTGTGGAAGCCAGTCGTGGATGGCTTTCATTTTTTCCGCCGGCATGTTACTGCTTCCACATGCAAATTTTTTCAGGGTAGGAAGTTCCGGAAAAGCCTCCTTTTCTTCAAGAAGCATAGAAAAAACAGTCGGCGAGGCATGAAGAAATGTAACTCCGTTGTCTTTTATGCACTGAAGAACTCTTCTGGCATTGAACATTTTATGCAGATATAAAGTGCCGCCGCAGTAGATAAACAGTCCGAGAAGAGCAACCATACCGGTTATGTGATAAATTGGTATCGGAATCACGGAAATATCTTCACTGGTAATGGATAAAAGCTTTTGATAAACAGCTACGGCGTTCATAATATTATAGTTTTTGATCACAACGCCTTTACTCTGAGAGGTGGTGCCAGAGGTGAACATAATGATGGCATCATCCTCAAAGTCGTTTCTTTCAGTAAAGCAGGGAATGCCGGATGTCCTGTATTTGTACAGACCATATCCCTCCCGGCTGTCTGTACAGAGGAGCCTTCTGATTCCCTGCGTTTCAAATCTGTCAAACCAGTGATAAAAGTCCTGATCACAGATGATGCACTGGACGTCTGCCTTTTTAATAAGAGAAGCAACTTCACTTTCTTTATATTTGCTGGGCAGAGGAACTGTGACTGCTCCCAGCTTTAAAAGTGAAAAAAAGGAAACACAGAATTCCAGACAGTTGTACATCATAAGCGCAACATGACTGCCTTTTTCTATATGCAGTTCATGATGAAGGTAATCTGCAAACACATCTACTTTATGTAACAGATCTGAATAAGTACATATATTGTTAAAATTATCTATGAGAGCCGGCTTGTCCGGAAAGTTTCCTGCAGTTATCTGTAAAGCTTCATAAAGACTGACAGGAAGACCGGGACAGGAAAAAATGGTTTTGCCGGAAGACAAAGTTATCTCTGTAATTTCATATGGAATGATATTTTTCCATAGTTTGGTTCCCGAATACATAAAGACCTCCTTTAAGAAAACGGTTTCGTTACAATTTCTATAATATTGCAAAGAACAGCGCAAGTCAATCTGTAGAAATGCACGAAAATTATTGTAAAAGTTAGTATAAATTGACAAAATAGACATGTAAACGAAAATGATGCTTGATTTTTATAGATGGAACGAATATAATCGGGGTAACAGCAGGAGAAAACGATTTCTTGATTTGGAAGAAAAAACAAATTAGCAAAAGAAAACGTTGTCTGGTGAAAAGAACAGGAAAAGGGAGGGTGAAGCAAAACAAATGAAGCTTGATTTAAGCGGAAAACGGGCAATTGTAACCGGCGGCGGAAGAGGGCTGTGCAGATGTATCGCCGAAGCGCTGCATGATTCCGGGGCAGAGGTCGTGTTGGTTGGAAGCTCTGAGGCTACGAAAAAATCCGCTGAAGAAATGCAGGCTGCGGGTCCTGCGGTTTATGCAGTTACCGGAAATCTGGGGGAAAAGGACGAAATAGCCGGAATATTTACACAATGTATGAAATTACTTGGGGGAAGGGTAGATATTCTGGTAAATGGAGCCGGCACACAGTTTCGCTGTGACGCGGTTGATTTTCCGGCTGATGAATGGGAAAGAATACTGGCGCTGAATCTCGGCGCAGTGTTTTATCTGTCGCAGATGGCGGGGAAGGAGATGATCCGGAACGGATATGGAAAGATCATCAATATAGCTTCTATGACATCTTTTTTTGGAAGCAGCCGTATTCCGGCATATGTGGCTTCCAAGGCAGGAGTTGCACAGCTGACAAAAGCGCTGTCAAATGAATGGGCGGCTTATGGGGTAAACGTAAACGCCATTGCACCGGGATATATGGAAACAAGGCTGACCGGGGATATCAAAGAAAAAAATCCGGAACAGTATAAAGAAATCACATCCAGAATCCCAATGGGAAGATGGGGAACAGGAGATGATCTGAAAGGTCTGGCTGTATTTCTTGCCTCTGATGCTTCGGCTTATATATCAGGCGCCGTGATTCCGGTGGACGGAGGTTATTTGGGAAAATAAGAAATACTTAAGGAGGGAAATGCATAATGAATACTGAGATTTTGATACAGGCGATTATCAACGGCATTATGGTCGGCGGAATCTATGCAATGATTGGTATGAGCCTTAATATGATTTTCGGCGTTATGAAAATCGTAAACTTTTGTCAGGGTGAGCTTTTAATGGTAAGTATGTATATTACCTATCTGTTTTATTCTGAACTTGGAATGGAACCTTTTGTGGCGATTCCGCTGGTTGCAGTGATTATGTTTGGTGTTGGAGCATTGATTCAGTCCACAATGATTACACGCTCTATTAAAGAAGACGGAGACCAGAACGTACTGTTTCTGACCTGCTGTCTGGGAATTTTTCTTTCCAATACGGCGCTTCTTCTGTTTAAGTCAGATTACCGTACGGCTGAAAGCGTTTTCTCTAATAAAGTTGTTTCTCTTGGAAGCATGAATATCAGCGTACCCAAGCTTCTGGGATTTGTAGCTCTCTGTGTAACTACCGTACTGATTTTCCTTATGCTGTATTATACAAAAATCGGCAAGCAGATCCGCGCTACCTCACAGAATGCAATCGGAGCGCAGGTTACCGGAATCAGAACCAGAGTGGTTTATGCGTGTACTTACGGTCTGGGCGCAGCGATTGCAGGTATTGCAGGCGCCTGCCTGATGTCCTACTATTATGTGTATCCGGCAGTGGGCAATATTTATGGTACCCGTTCTTTCATTGTTGTTACCATGGGCGGACTTGGCAGTGTTGTCGGAGCGTTCTTTGGAGGAATTGGTCTGGGAGTTATGGAAACTGTCGGATCAGTTGTGGTAGGAGCTGCATTTAAAGATACATTAGTATTTATTGTATTTATTTTGATTTTGGTAATAAAAGAAAACCTTAATATCAGAAGGAGAAAGGGGTAAGTAAAATGAGAAAAAAGTTTGGGATTCGGCAGATACTGCTGCTGGTTTTAGTTCTTATATGCCTGATAGTACCGACTTTTGTTAAAACGCCATATATGCTGGGTATTTTTGTTACCACATTTTATATTGGATGCGGAACTCTGGCCTGGAGTGTACTCGGAAGCCTTACCGGAGAAATTTCTCTTGGACATGCAGGGTTTATGGGGCTTGGCGCATATATCGGAGCGCTTCTTATGAACAATAAGCATATTTCTCCCTGGGTGGGGATGCTGATTGCTTTTGTTGTAGTCGGATTACTTGCTGCCTGTCTTCTTGCGCCGTGTTTTGTACTTTCGGGACCATATTTTACACTGGTAACGATCGCTTTTGCAGAGGCGTTCAGAAACCTGTTCACTAACTGGGACTATGCAGGAAAAGGCCAGGGAATTCTGGTTCCCCTGAAAGAGCAGGGCATGTACAGTATGAGATGGATTTCCAAAGTACCGTACTACTATATAGCCCTGATCATGCTGATCGTATTTTATGTGATCCTCAGAAAGATTGACAGATCCAAACTGGGGTATGCGTTAAAAACAATCCGAGAAGATGAAGAAACTGCAAATGCAGTAGGAATCAATCCGTTTAAGTATAAATTTATCGCAACCTTTATCAGCGCGGGGCTGATCGCTGTTGTCGGTGTATTTTATGCAAACTACATTGGTTACATCAATCCGGATATCATGAAGCAGTCACAGGCTCTGAATTATGTGATGCCGGCGATTATCGGTGGTATCGGCAGTATAACAGGTCCTCTTCTGGGCGCAGTTATCCTTACGCCGCTGTCAGAGTTTCTCAGTGCAACGCTTTCTCATATTGCAGGAGGATTGAATCTGGTTGTTTATGCAGTGATCGTAATCGCAGTCATCCTGTTCCGCCCTACAGGTATTATGGGATGGTTTGACCATAGTAAGTTTAAGAAAAAAATGAACGACAGATTTGACGCGATAGATGCAAAACTGTTTGGAAAGAGGGGGTGATCATATGGCTGAACTTTTGGAGATCAAAAATCTTACAAAAAACTTTCACGGACTGAAGGCGGTCAGCGATGTAAGCTTTACAGTAGAAAAGGGAAGCATTACCGGTATGATCGGAAGTAATGGCGCCGGAAAAACAACTGTTTTTAATATGATCAGCGGTGTTCTGACGCCGACAAGCGGATCTATTATCTATCAGGGAAAAGACATTACCGGAACAAAGGCATGTAAATACACAGGAATGGGGATTGCCAGAACCTTCCAGATCATGAAGCCTCTGAGAAATATGACGGTTCTGGACAATGTGGTATCGGGTGCTATTTTTGGAAGAAAACAGCTGAGCGCCGTACAGGCAAGAGATTATGCTGCGGAAATCCTGGAGTTTACCGGATTATATGATAAGAAAGATCTTTATCCAAAGGATATGGGTACTCCTTATAAAAAACGTCTGGAGGTAGCGAGGGCGCTGGCTACGGATCCGGAGCTGCTGCTTCTGGATGAGGTTATGGCAGGTCTGAATCCTACAGAGACAGATGAAGCGGTGGAATTGTTCCAGAAGATTAATGACCAGGGAACCACCATACTTCTTATTGAACATATCATGCGTGCAGTGGCAAGCCTGTGTCAGAAGGTTGTTGTTATGCATCATGGAGAAAAGATTACAGAGGGAACGCCGGAGCAGGTTATGAACGATCCGTATGTAATAGAAATTTATCTTGGAAAGGAGGAAGACTGATATGGCTGACAATTATTTCCAGGTGGACAGGATCAATGTAAAATACGGGGATATTCAGGTATTGTGGGATGTGAGCTTTGAAGCGGCAAAAGGCGAGATCATTGCACTGGTAGGAAGTAATGGAGCCGGAAAAAGTACGTCGGTAAAAGCGGCAAGCGGACTGGTAAAAACCTGTGGCGGAAGAATCGTATTTGACGGACAGGAAGTGACCGGCGGTAACTGCAGAAGCTTTATTGATCATGGTATTATCCTCTGTCCGGAAGGAAGACAGCTTTTTCCGCAGATGACGGTACTGGAGAATCTTGAAATGGGAGCCTGCAGCAAAGAGGCGGAAGCAAAGAAAAAGGATACCATAGAAAAAATATATACATGGTTTCCCAAATTAAAGGAGAGAGCGAAACAGATGGCAGGTACACTTTCCGGAGGAGAACAGCAGATGGTTGCTTTTTCCAGAGGAATGATGGGACTTCCCAAGCTGCTTCTGATGGACGAACCGTCTCTGGGACTTGCGCCTACGATTGTAGACGATATTTTCCGGATTGCAAAGAGAGTATCGCAGGAATCCGGACTTACGATCGTTCTGGTAGAGCAGGACGTAAGAAAAGCGCTGAAGATTGCAAACAGGGGATATGTACTGGAGAATGGTGTGATCAATATTCAGGGAACCGCTCAGGAACTGCTGAATAATGAAGAGGTAAAAAAAGCTTATCTGGGTATCTGATAACTTTATTATGTATTTTCACCGGAGAAACCGGGAAAAATAAAAGAATGGAGGGTTTTTTTATGAAGAAAAAGGTAGTAGCACTGACAATGGCAGCGACAATGATGGCGTCTTCACTGGGGCTTGGCGGAGTAACGGCATATGCGGCAGAGGATCCGATTGTAATCGGCGCAGTGTATCCGATGACAGGAGACCTTGCAGACTCCGGAAAAACCATGCAGCAGGGAATTGATATGGCTGTAGAGGAGATCAACGAAGAGGGCGGCGTTGACGGACAGGAAGTAAAGGTGATTTATGGCGATTCCAAGGGTGATTCTGCCGCAGGTATGACCGAGGCGGAAAGACTGATTACACAGGAGAACGTAGACGTTCTGATCGGCTGCTATCAGTCAGGAGTAACTGTAACGGTTGCGCAGATCGCAGAGCAGTACGGCGTTCCGCTTATTACTGCAAACGCAACATCTGACGCGCTTACTTCCAACGGTTATAAGTACTTTTTCAGGCTGGCTCCTACAAATATGATGTTTGTCCGTGATATGATTGATTTCATCAAAGAGACATCAGAGAAGGACAGTAATGTTGCCGGAAAATCCGTGGCTGTTTTTACAGATAACTCCGAGGTTGGACAGCAGACCTGCGAGTGGGCGAAATACTGGGCAGAGGAAAACGGTATCGAGTATCTGGGAGAAATCCTTTATACATCAGGAGCAGCGGATCTTTCTTCGGAAGTTCTTCAGCTGAAATCCATGGAAGCAGATGTGGTAATCGCAGACAGCTATGTATCCGATGCGATCCTGTTCACAAAGACACTGAATGAGCAGGGATATAAACCGAACATGGTAATCTGTAAAGGAAACGGATTTACAGAGGCTGCATATCTGGAAGGTGTTGGCTCTCTTGCAAATGGTATTGTAGTGGCAACAGAGTTTGTCGTAGGCTCCAAGGGTCAGGAAGTAACTGATAAGTATCTGGAAAAATACGGCGAGGATATGAACGGACACTCTGCTGAGGCATATACAACAGCGTGGGTTCTTATTGATGCGTTTAAGAATATCAAAGCAGCAGGCGAAAAGGTTGAAAGAGATACTATCAGGGACGAGCTGGAAGCTATCAAAATTGACAAATCTTTCTCTAATGGAAAGGAAATCATTCTTCCTTATGATACCATCGCATTTGAAGAGGACGAATTTAACGGAAGTCCGTATCTGAATCAGAACCTGTCAGCAACACTGACTGTTACTCAGATTCAGGGAGAAAAATATGTTCCGATCTGGCCGGATGATATTGCAGCAGAGAAACTGGTTTATCCGGCAGAATATAAGTGATTGTATTTAAGTAATAAAAATGAACATGAAAGCGGAACCGTGCAGCAGGAACCTGTGACGGTTCCGCTTGTTTTTTGAGAAATCCAGTACATTTTATGTGGTAAAACCTGTTGATTTTAGAAAATGAATAAGGTAAAATTTAGTAAAATGCAAAAAGGATGAGTATATGAAAAACGGAAAGTATGGCATTTCAGACGTGGCAGAAATGCTGGGAGTTTCAAAATCAACTGTTTCCCGTGTGATTAACGGTAATGCAGGTGTAGGACCGGAACTGCGCAAAAAAGTTATGGATTTTGTTGAAGAGATAGGATATCAGCCAAATACCATTGCTCAGAGCTTAAGTAAGGGACATATGAATATTGTTGCATTGATATTGGGAGATATACGAAATCCATTTTATGCAGAGCTTACCTTTAGAATCCAGCAGATACTGAATGATAATGGGTACATGGTAATGACTCTTAACAGTGAATATAATATAGAACGGGAACTGGAATTTCTGAAGGTTACAGAGCAGTTTAATTTTGCAGGACTGATTCTGATAACTGCTCAGGAAGAAAAAATTGAGGAAAAACTGAATACAATGCACATTCCCAAGGTTCTGGTAAACCGCATTCTTCCCTCATATGCGGGGGATTCAGTGCTGATCGATAACTTTCAGGCGGGATATCAGGCTGTGATGCATCTGATTGAATTAGGACACAGACATATTGGATTTATTAAAGGTCCCGGGGTTTCTTCGGCATCCAGTCAGCGCTTTGCGGGATATAAACAGGCGATTCTCAATTATGGGCTGCCTTTTGATGAACATTTTGTGATGGAAAGTGATCTGAAGATGGATACAGGAAGAACGCTTGCCGGGGAATTTCTGAATATGGATAAGCGCCCGACTGCCATGGTGGTGGTAAATGATATGACGGCGATCGGCCTGATGGACGGATGCAGATCTGCCGGTGTGAGGATTCCGGAGGATCTTTCGATTGTCAGCTTTGATAATGTTCCGATGGCGGCGATGTATGGAATAGAACTGACAACCATAGACCAGCATGTAGACGAGATGGGCGAAAAAGCCGCGCTGCTGATGCTGAAACAGCTGAAAAACAAAAAGACAAAGCCGGAACGCATTATTATGGAGCCAACACTTATTATAAGAAAAACAACATGTAGGTATATAGAGAATGAATGACAGCAAACTTTGGCTTCGGTCAGAAACTGAAAAAAGGTATTAACCAATTGCATTTTTTGTACTTTCGAAAACCGATGGGGAAAATTTAGTAGGTTATAATTTCAATGCCAGATAAAGCACTACGGCATCTCGAAAGCAACGGGGATTGTAGCCGCACCGCTGATGAATCTGGTTCAGCTGGTATTGCAGAGTGTTTTTGTGAAGGAATGTTTTTTCGCAGGTTTCCTTTAAGGACATGTTGCATTGAAAATATGTTTCCAGAAGCTTTATATCTTTGTCTGAAAGAGAGCCGATGGTCTTGGAAAGATACGTTCTTTTGTTTTTCTGGTCAGCAGATGAGAGGATCAGCTCCAGCGTAAGGTCTTCAAATTCTCCATAAAAAACACACTTATGACGAAGACTTTTTAAAACAGTCTCTGATTCTTCGGAGGATTCAGAAATCCGAAGCAGAGGAACGGCAGAGCCCACTGCTGCCAGTATAGAACCATTGGCGTTTTCTGTAAAAGTTTTTAAAATATGTTTTCTGGATATAAAAACAGAATGCTCCAGCACAGCCAGATACTGGTTGGGATACATAAAGGAATGAAGAGAAATATCCAGTTTTTGAAAGATCTGATGGATGTCAGATTCTGTGGAGTATCCGGGCTTACTGCTGACATCCAGACGGATCAGATGGTAAAGACTGTTTTCTTTTAAGTTCCATCGGGAAAGATTTTCAGCCAGATAGTCCGGATGAATGTATTCCTGCTCAATCAGACTCTTTAAAATATAGTTTTTTTTCGCTTCCTCTGTTCGATTAAAAGCATCCAGTTCTTTTTCGCGGATCAGCAGATGAGTGATTTTTTCGGCCAGATGCGCATATTTCCGGACTTCGTCCGGGTTGCCGGTAATTCCAATTACTGCAATTATTTCATGATTATGATAAATGGGAAGATTGACGCCCTTCTGGGTTCCGGTAAAACGATTGTTTTCTGTAACCTCAATTGTTTTGCCACTGACTGCAGCCTGTCTTGCGATTTCATGAAAACAGCCGATCCGATTTTGATCTGTACTGGCAAAGATTCTTCCGGAACATTCTATGAAATTTACATTTTGTCCGCAGAGGTCTTTGACAGTGTCTACGATTTGCTGGGCAAGAGCTTTATTTATATAAGGATTCATGATTCCTCCTGTAATCTGTAATATTTCTTCTATTATATCATGTTACAGGCACAGAAAGAAATCCCCCAAAGGAAATCTTTAGGGGATTTTTGCTGTTCAGAAAAGCCGGAAAACCTGTTCTGCACAGGCTGTCATATTAGATCTGGCAGTCTGGGGATCCATGGCTTCCTCAAGAGTTGATATTCCTCTGATAATAGGAAAGAAAGCATCAATGCCGGCATTATTGCAGGCGTTGGCTTCTTTTGTCACACTTCCTGCAAAAGCGATAGTTCTGGCACCATATTTTTTTCCAAGCCGTGCAACGCCTACAGGAGCTTTTCCCATGGCGGTCTGGTGATCTAACCGTCCTTCTCCGGTTACTACAATATCGGCATTTCTGATTTCATTTTCAAGATGTATGGCATCCAGAAGGAGCTGTACGCCGGGGGTGAGAACTCCATTCAGGTAACTTAAAAATGCGAACCCAAGACCTCCGGCAGCGCCAGCCCCTTCTGCAAGAGAGTGATCCATCCCAATGGCATCAGCGGTGACGGCGGCATAGTTAGCCATACCTGCGTCAAGTAAGGGAGCCATTTCCGGAGTAACCCCTTTCTGAGGACCGTAAATGTAGGTGGCGCCATTAGGACCACATAGAGGATTGGTCACATCGCAGGCAATCTGGAAATGACACTGAGAGAGAAGCTCCATTTTGTCTGACATTTTTACAGAGGATATTTTCTCCAGTGCCTGTCCTCCATCTCCGGCATCTTCCCCGTTTTTATCCAGAAAAGAAAAACCAAGGGCTTTCAGCATACCGATACCACCATCATTTGTGGCGCTTCCGCCAATGCCAATGATAAAATTGCGGATTCCGCTGTTAATGGCGTGAAGAATCATTTCACCCACTCCGTATGTAGTGGCTTCCTGAGGGGTGGAGTGATCTGATAACGTGATTCCGGCAGCAGAGGCCATTTCCATAACAGCTGTGTTGGTTGTTTCCAGATAACCGTAATATGCTCTGACCGGATCGCCCATAGGACCGGTGACAGTCAGATCAATCCGTTTTCCGTTCATTCCTTCGATCAGGGCATCGGTAGTTCCTTCTCCGCCGTCTGCCAGCGGTTTTACAATGACGCTGGCTTCAGGATGAGCTGCAAGTATACCAGCCTTTACTGCCATACCGGCTTCCATGGAAGTTATACTACCTTTAAAAGAATCTACTGCTACAACAACTTTCATAAACAAACCTCCTGCTAAAAAAATTAAGATCTCATCTATACCTGTATTTTATCACGGGAAAAACGGGCATGATATGTTGTACAGGACAAAATATATAATAAATTTTAAGTTTTTTTGGTATAGATACCAAGTTCTTGGATTATGGGAAGAAATTGTGCTATAATGGCAGAAAATAAGCCGGAATGCAGAAGTGTTCCCGGAAAAAAGGAGGACAACAATGAAAGTTCTTGTTTACAGAAAATGCAGTACCTGTCAGAAGGCCTTGAAATGGCTGGAAGCTCATGAAATTGTTTTTGAGGAACGGGCTATAGTAGATGAAAATCCCTCTTATGAAGAATTGAAAGAATGGTATGAAAAAAGCGGGCTGCCTTTGAAAAGATTTTTTAATACCAGTGGAAATCTATATAAACAGATGAATCTGAAAGATAAATTAAAGGACATGTCTGAAGAGGAGCAGCTGAAACTTCTTGCCGCGGACGGAATGCTTGTAAAACGTCCGCTTGTTGTGGCTGAGGAATTTGTTCTGACAGGCTTCAAAGAAAAAGAATGGGAAGAAAAAATGCTCTGAGTTTAATACTTTAATATTGTACCGTAAAAAATACTTCTGGAATATTGTATTTTTCCGCAGGATTGTGTATGATAGTAGACAATCATAATAGATCTGAGGGAAAGAGAAACGGAGGGATACATATGTCAGATCATGAAATGATCAACCTGGATGAAATGGGAAGTATGAAGATGAGTATGGAGGCGCTTCAGGAAGAGCTTTTGAATAATCATCGTATTGATCCCAATCTTTATATTGAATATGACGTAAAACGAGGTCTCAGGGATTCAGCCGGCAAGGGTGTGCTTACAGGGCTGACGGAAATTTCTGATGTCACGGCGTATGATCTGATCAACGGAAGAAAAATTCCGGCAGAAGGAAGACTGTATTACCAGGGATACAATATTTATGATCTGGTAGCAGGAATGGAAGGGCGTAAGTTTGGCTTTGAGGAAACGATCTTTCTGCTGCTTTTCGGGCGCTTGCCGTCAGAGAAGGATATGGAGATGTTTAAGGGTGTGATGGCAAACTTTGAATCTCTGTCCGGCCGTTTTGTCCGGGATGTTGTTATGAAGGCATCTAATGCGGATATTATGAATTCCATGCAGAGATGTATCCTTACACTTTATACTTATGATTCCAGACCGGAGGATACTTCAGCAGAAAATGTTTTGCGCCAGTGTATAGAATTAATTGCGAAGCTGCCGCTGATCGCTGTTTATTCTTATCATTCTTACCGTCATTTCCGGAAGGATGAGACACTTTTTATCCGAAATCCACAGAAAGGGCTTTCCCTGGCAGAGAATATTCTTCTGATGCTCCGTCCGGACAGTGTTTATACAGAACTGGAGGCGAAGGTTCTGGATATTGCCCTGATCCTTCATGCAGAGCATGGAGGCGGAAACAATTCCACCTTTACAACTCACGTGGTAACGTCATCGGGAACAGATACATATTCCTCTGTGGCTGCGTCTATTGGATCTCTGAAAGGACCACGGCATGGCGGCGCTAATTTGAAGGTGCAGGATATGTTTGAGGATATCAAAGCCCATGTAAAGAACTGGTCAGACGAGGCAGAAGTGGAGGCATATCTCCGTAAGATCCTAAATAAAGAAGCTTTTGACCGTTCCGGTCTGATCTATGGTATGGGTCATGCAGTTTATACTTTGTCAGATCCCCGTGAAGTGATTCTGAAAAAATTTGCACGGGAACTGGCAGAAGAAAAAGGTATGATGGAAGAGTTTGCTCTCTATGAGCTGGTAGAAAGACTTGCTGGCCGCCTTGTAATGGAACAGCGTCGTCTTTTCAAAAATGTCTGTGCAAATGTGGATTTCTACAGCGGATTTGTTTACACGATGCTTGGAATCCCGAAAGAACTATTCACACCGATTTTTGCCATTGCACGTATTCCGGGCTGGAGTGCCCATCGTCTGGAGGAAATCCTGAATGCGAATAAGATTATCCGTCCGGCTTATAAATATGTAGGAAAACATGCTGATTTCATTCCGATGCCAAAGAGAGATACAGGTGTCGATACAGTAGAGGCGCTGGAGGAACAGACAGTTTTGCAAGAGCCGGTTAAAGATACATCCGGATCGGAGATCCAGGCGGATGCAGAATCATCTTCCAAAGAATGATTGGCATTGCGGATCCGTTAGAGTTCTGTTATACTGATTAAAAATAAGGGAGTAGTCAGTATCATTGAAAGATCTTTGAAGAAAACTTCGGATATAAGATGATATGGTGAGGTCAACATTCTGGAGTACATCCTGGCTTCACCTGAAATGACGAGACTTATCTGCGCTATGCGGAAAGTCTCGTTTTTTATTTACAGGAAAGCGGTACATTCTGTACGAACTTTTCTGGTGAATAAAAAACGCTCCGTGAGGATGCGGCCAGATGCATATGCAGGCATCTGTAAAGAGATACTACAGGAGGAAAAGAAATGGGATTATGGGAATTGTTTGTGATTGCAGTTGGTTTGTCGATGGATGCCTTTTCTGTGGCAGTCTGCAAGGGGCTTTCTGTCTGTCAGATAAAGAAAAAACAGGTAGTGACAGTTGGGATGTATTTTGGGATTTTTCAGGGAGTGATGCCTTTGATCGGATATCTTCTTGGAACCGGATTTCAGGAGACGATCCAGAGTATCGACCACTGGATCGCTTTTATCCTTTTGTCCCTGATCGGTATTAACATGATCCGTGAATCAAGAGGAGAAGCAGAAAGTCTGGATGCCCGTTTTGACTTTAAGGCTATGCTTCCCCTGGCTGTTGCGACCAGTATTGATGCACTGGCAGTAGGTGTGACCTTTGCTTTCCTTAAGGTGGATATTATACCGGCAGTATGTTTTATCGGAATTGTAACCTTTGTGCTTTCCTGTATCGGAGTTTTTATAGGAAATCGTTTTGGCTGCAAATATAAGTCAAAAGCAGAACTTGCAGGTGGAATCGTATTGATCGTTATGGGGATAAAAATTTTGCTGGAACATACGATTCTGGCATAAGATTACAGGCACAGCTGACAGGCGGTATATAGAAAACCAGATCCGTATCAGATTGCATAAACAGGAGGAAACTGCTATACTGAATGTAAATATTTTTCATTAAAAATACGTGTAGTGTAAAAGATGACTGAGGGACAGGGTATGAAGAAAGAAAATGGAGGAGCCACCATTAAAGATGTTGCCAGGGAAACAAATCTGGCTATTTCCACCATATCCAAATATATGAATGGGGGCAAAGTAAGGAAAAAAAATCAGGAGCTTATTGAAGCAGCTGTCCGTAAGCTGCATTATTTCCCGAATAATACAGCACGATGGCTTAGAACCAGCCGGTCTTACAGGATCGGAGTTGTTTCAGGTATTGTCAACAGTCCCCATACCTCTTCTATTCTGAATGAGATTGAAAAATATCTCCGTGATCAGGGATATTCCGTATCATTTTTCAGCTTTGACATAAATCTGGCTGATAAAAATCTTGATAAAACAAAGGGTTATATAAGATATATGATAGAAAATGGCGTAGACGGAATGCTTCTTACGATTCCTGGAAATTGTAACGGTAATCTGCAGCTTCCGGAAGATCTGGAGATACCGGTAGTTACCATTGAGGAAAACAGCGGCGTGATCCAGGGAGATTGTGTGCAGACAAGCTGTACGGTGGGGGCTTATGAGATGACAGAGCACCTGATCAATAACGGCCATCGGAAGATTGCTGTTATTGAGGGAAGAAAAAATTCTCTTACAGCGGAAGAACGTATGAAAGGGTATTACAGAGCCATGGAGGATTATGGAGTAACTGTACGGCCGGAGTATGTAGTTCGGGGAGAATATAAGTACCAGGGTGGATATAGGGGGATACATGAATTATGGAAGCTGAAAGACCGGCCCACGGCTGTTTTTTCTACAAATTATGATATGAGCATGGGAGCAATGGAAGCTGTCTATGATCTGGGAATAAGGATTCCGGAGGAACTGTCGATGGTAGTTTTTGATGATTTTGAACTATCTGTGATGGTAAGGCCAAAGCTTACTTCTGTTCGCCAGCCGCTGGTAGAGATAGCGGATGCTGCCTGTCAGCTTTTGATACGAAGAATAAACGGGGATTACAGTGACTATCCGAGAAGAATCCGGCTGAATCCTTTTTGTGTCTATCGGGATTCGGTATGTGATTTGAACAAAAAAGAAAAAAATTCGGAAGAATAAAAAGGTAGAAATGGGATTGCTGTTCTGTTGGACAGCGATCCCATTTTTACACAGCAGAGATATTTTTCGGATGTTTATCTTCCGGTGTAGAGATTTCGTACAGACTTCCCGGAATGAAATTCTACATTTATGATTTCTGTGGCTGGAAAATTACTGTAGTCACCGGAAATACGCTGCATCAAAAGTTCAGAGGCTCTGATTCCGATAGAGGTCAGATCCTGAGCTACGCAGGTCATGGAGGTGTGCATGGCACGAAAGAGAGGGTCATTGTCAAAGCATACCAGAGAAATATCATCTGGAACATTCAGTCCCAGAGAATTTACGGCAGATAATCCACCCATGGCTGAAATATAATTAGTAAAAAATACTGCAGTAGGAGGGGAGGGGGTATCCAGGATCTGACACAGTCGTTGCTTGTTTTCCTGGATTACATCTTTGGTTTCTTTGAAAATAAAAGGTTCGGCGCAGGGAAAACAGGCGGTAAGATCAATGCCATGCCGCGAATATACATCTTTGACAGCCTGTATCCGGACTTCTATGGTATGAGAATTGACTGCCTGATCCAGGATACATATATTTGTATGTCCGTTTTGAAAGAGGTGTTCCGCAAGAAGGGCGCTTCCTCCATAGTTATCGGAAAGAACACAGTCAACAGGATACTCCTGTATCATGGTGGGAAGCTGATCCAGTATTACTACAGGAATACCGGCATCCTGGAGAAGCTGGTAGTAGTGGTCGCAATTGTTAAAAGGCAGCATGACCAGACCTTCGAAATTTTGAGAAATAATGTCGCGGATTACATTTTTTTCCAGTTCCATATCAAATGAATATGAGCGGGTGATAACAGTATATTGATGACTGGTAAAATAGTGGGAAATGGTTCCGATTACAGATCCCCAGAAATAGTTGCCAAGGTCCGAAATAAGGATGCCGATAGTACGGGTTTTTTTTGAGCGGAGAATCTGTGCAGAACGGTTGGGACGATAGCCAAGTTTTTCTATGGCGGCCTCAATAAGAAGACGATTGTTTTCCTGTATTTTTATGTTGTTCAGATATTTTGATATGGTAGCGGTAGAAAGACCGGTTTCTTTTGCAATATCTTTAATTGTAACTTTCATAGGAAGATCCTCCTGAATTCAGTAAAAAAACGAAAAAATAATTTTTTGTATTTCTTATATCATAGCATGTGATTTCAGAAAATACAATTCCAGAGTCAGTATTTATAAATGCGATTCTAATGTTGCATTCATGTAAAAGACGAAACGTTTATAGTAGATAATACCAAAAATATAAAGCAAATTTGTGTAAAAATGCCGAAAGAAATAAAGTATAAAAAGAAATATTGACAAAAATGACGGGGGGGGGTAGAATAAAACTACAATAAAAACGAAACGTTTAATCAAGGCGAAAGGAGACAACAAAATGAAGAAAAAAATGATCGCTGCTATGACAGCCCTTGCTATGGTGGCCTCCACAGGAAGCGTGGTATTCGCTGATGAAGTGAATTATGATGTGGAGAACCATGAGTTTAAGGATGTTACCATCACACTCCACACCAGATGGGATGAAGCTGATGTTTCAGGACCTCTCTATCAGGATATCGTAAATGGATTTATGGAGAAATATCCGGGGATAACTGTTGAGTGTATCAACATTCCGACTGAGTCCGAGTGGCTGAATTCAGAATCTGTTCTTATGTCAGATGAGAGTTCCATGCCGAACATTATCCAGGAGTATGGCGGATCTCGTACAGCAGGCTATATTGAGCAGAATCTGATCGTGGATATGACTCCATATTATGAGCAGTATCCGGAATGGAAAGAAAGATTTAATGCAATGGGCGAGAACCTGACTGACTTTACAACTTATGGATATGAAGGGTCCTATGGTGTTCCGTTTACTGCATACCAGGTAATGCTTTTCTATAATGAAGAGATCCTGGCAGCCAATGATATTGATCCTGCTTCTATTAAGAGCTGGGATGACCTGATGGCAGCCTGCGAGAAACTGAAAGCAAACGGAGTACAGCCTTTTGAAATGGGTGAGAAAGATGATTATCGTTTCGGACACCTTCATTCAGCGCTGAACTATAAGACATTCGGTGTTGATATGGCTGAAAAGCTTGGTACAAGAGAAGTTGCTTATGATGGAGAAGAGCAGAAACAGATCTATCAGATGATCAAAGACGCTGCAGATAAGGGATATCTTGGAACAAACCTTCTTGGTATCGATGATGGCCAGGAAAGATCTATCTTTAATACTGGCGGTTCTGCATTCCTGTTTATGGGAACCTGGTACTGCGCAGAGGATAAAACAGGCAATGAGTTCTATGATAACGAAAAAATTCATGCAATGCGTATGCCATATGTAAACGAGGAGTATGCACTTCAGGATATGGGCGGCGGAAACGAGGCTTACTATGTAGTTGATACAGGTAATCCTGATGAAGTTGCAGCTTCTGTACTTTTCCTGAAATATATGACAAGTGAAGATGTTGTAAATACTTTTGCAGAAGGTTATCCGTCTCCTCTTTGTGTGAATATCACAACAGAGGCAGGAAACTACCTGAGCAAAGAAGCAAGTGCTATCATCGCAGAAACAGAAGACGTACGTGGCGATATCGAGAACTATGATATTGCAACTCATATGATCAATACTGTTCGTCAGGCACTTCAGGGAATTGCAATGGGTAATTCTGTTGATGAAGTAGGAAAGACCATCGTTGATCTGATCGCAGAGTATGAATAATTAAGATACGAAGCAGGTAATGCATTGAATACATAATGCAGGGCGGGCCTCACCAACGGGAGTGTTCGGTGACGCCCGCCCTTTAAAGTTGGAGGTATGATTATGTTCTTTAAGTCAAAAACCTACAGAAAATCCTACCTGAAGTCCATGCTTTTTGTTCTTCCGGGAATCATCCTGACAGTTGCGTTTGTTATTTATCCGGTAATAAACACCGCATGGCTGTCTCTGAATAAGTGGAATGGTATCGGTGGCGCGCCTGTTACCTGGGTAGGACTTGAAAACTATATTAAAGTTCTTACAAGTGAAAAGTTCTGGAAGAGTATGCTCAATGCTCTTTACTTTATGATCGGCGGTTTTTGTATTCTGATGCCGATTGCTTTTGGAATGGCGCTTCTTGTTACGTCAAAGCTGAAGGGAATCAAATTTTTTAAGACCGCATATCTTATGCCGGTCATGCTGGGTACTACAGCTGTTGGTCTTATGTGGACTTTTATGCTTAATGCAAATTTTGGTGTTCTGGCACAGTTTTTAAGAGCAATCGGGCTTGAGGAGTATATTATAAACTGGCTGGCCACGCCTACGGTAAATATATGGTGCGTTGTCCTGGTAAATGAATGGATGTATGCAGGATATAACATGCTGATCTTTGCGGCGGGCATTGTAGCGATTCCGGATGAAATCCATGATGCGGCTCTTCTGGACGGATGCACCGGACTGAGAAAGATCATCCATATTACTGTTCCTCTCTGTAAAAACATGTTCATGGTATTCTCGGTCATCTGTATTACCGGATGCCTCAAGGCATTTGATATCGTATGGGCAATGACCGGCGGCGGACCGATGGATTCCAGTGCGACTCCTGCTGTTCTTCTTTATACGCAGGGATTCCAGTACAAACTTATGGGACGAAGCGGAGCAATCAGTATTATCCTTCTGGTACTGGGACTTGTACTGTCTGTACTGTTGAATAATGTTATTTTTAAAGAAAAAGATTGATAACTGACAGGATGGCGGATCCTTGAAGAAAGGAGAACAGAATGAAAAATTACAGAGCGTTGAGAAAACTGAAAACATTTGGGCAGTATTTTATTGCTATTTTTATGGCGGTGGTTACTTTTTTTCCACTGATCGTTACCCTGATCTCATCACTGAAAACAAATGATGAGATCTTGCTTGGAATGTTCTCTATACCAAAGGTGTGGAACTTCCAGAACTATCCGGATGCGATCCGTATTGCAAATGCATTGAAATCTATTGGAAATTCACTTTTTGTAGCAATTGCCACACTGGTAGTGACGGTTGTCATTGCCATGCCGGCAGCTTATGTGATCGCAAGAAAAAGCTTTGGATACCTGAAAGCTGCATATTTCCTGTTTATGGCAGGTGTTATGGTTCCGGTACATTGTACACTGGTATCTGTATCTAAAATTTCCAGTGCGTTAGGAACTAAAAACAGCTATGCATTCCTGATTCTTATTTATACGGCATTTAACCTGTCCCAGGCAATCTTCCTGTTTACTGGATATATACAGGGACTGGACAGAGGCCTTGATGAAGCGGCAAAGATCGATGGATGCGGTGACCTGAAGCTTCTTACAACAATCCTTACACCAATCTGTAAGCCGATTATTGCAACAGAGGCAATCCTGGTATTTATTTATGGATACAGCGAACTGATCTTTTCCCTGATTCTTATCACAGACAGCAATAAATATACGATTTCCAGGGCAATGCTGAACTTTACAGCAAACTTTACTACGGATTATGGTCCGCAGTTTGCATTTGTTATCATGTCCATGATCCCAATGCTTATCATTTATCTGGTACTGCATGAGAAGGTAGAGGCAGGTATGCTTGCAGGTGCAGTTAAGGGCTGATTGCAGAATAAAGAGAGAAATAATGAACAGACAGGGAGGTTTTTACATTATGAAAGATACAAAACAGCAGTGGTTCAAAGATGCAAAATACGGTTTATTTATCCACTGGGGACTTTACAGCATTCTTGCTGGTGAATACAAGGGGCGGAAAACTGACAGGATTGCAGAGTGGATCGAAAATGACTTTGATATTCCGGTAGATGAATATGAAAAGCTGGCAGAGCAGTTTAATCCCACAGGGTTTGATGCAGATGCATTTGTGAAACGGGCAAAAGAGCAGTGGGGAATGAAATATATTGTTCTTACTGCAAAACATCATGAAGGATTTGCAATGTATGATTCCAAGGTAAGTGATTTTAACGTGGTAAAGGCGACTCCTTATGGAAAAGACATTCTGAAAGATCTTCAGCTTGCCTGTGAGAAATATGATGTAAAAATGGGATTTTATTATTCACAGGCACAGGATTGGGATGATCCCAACGGATATATGCACAGAAAAGATAATTCTCAGAGGGATTTCCAGAAATACTTTGATGAAAAATGTAAACCACAGGTAAAGGAACTTCTGGAAAATTATGGAGATATCTGCCTGATCTGGTTTGATACGCCAATGGGAATCACAGTTGCTCAGACACAGGAACTGATCGATCTTGTAAAATCCATTCAGCCAGATTGTCTTTTAAGCGGACGTACCGGAAATCATATGGGAGACTATATGACAACAGGTGATAACTATATTCCAAGACTTCCGTATGAAGGAGACTGGGAGGTTCCGGCAACAGTCAACGACACCTGGGGATTCAACAAATTTGATACAAACTGGAAGAGTGCAGATCATATTTTAAGCCTTCTTCTGAAAATCGTAAGCCGTGGAGGCAATTACCTTCTCAATGTAGGACCTACGGCAGACGGAATCGTTCCGGAAAAATGTGTGGAAGTTCTTAATGAAGTAGGAAAATATGTGACTGAAAATGGTGAGGCAATCTACGGAACAAGACCGCTGGGTGTTTATGCTTATGAGATTCCGGGAATTGAATTTACCGGAAGAGAACACAAACTTTATGTACACGTGCTTTCACCAAGAATCCGCATTGAACTTATGAATGTAGGAAACAGACTGACAGGCGCATACCTGGTAAGCAGCGGGCAGAAATTGGAGTACAGCTTTATGAAGAGCTGTGAAGGTGACAGCATGATCGAAGTGGAGATTCCAGAAGAACTGCACAATCAGAAAAACTATTGTGTATGTCTGGAACTTGAAGAAGAAGAGCCGATTTTCGAATCGATCAAGGGGTGATCAGTATGAGTACGGAGGAATATCTTCGTAAGATTGATGAAGTGATCGCACAGGGGCCATATACAGATACCTGGGATTCCCTGTGCGGGCATCCCACACCAGTATGGTATGAAAAAGGAAAGTTCGGGATTTTTATCCACTGGGGTGTGTACAGTGTTCCGGCTTTTGGAGATGAGTGGTATCCGCGAAATATGTATCGGAAAGGATCCAGAGAGAATCTCCATCATGTAGAGACATATGGTACTCTGGATAAATTTGGATACAAGGATTTTATCCCTACGTTCCGCGGAGAAAAATTTGATCCGGTACAGTGGGCAGAGCTGTTTCAGGAAGCAGGAGCAAAATTTGTAGTACCGGTGGCGGAGCATCATGATGGATTTAAGATGTATGCCAGTGAACTTAGTCCGTGGAATGCTGCTGAAATGGGACCGGAAAGAGATGTTCTGGGACAGTTGAAAGAGGAAATCGAAAATCGTGGAATGATTTTGGGAGCATCCTCTCATCGTGCAGAAAATTACTGGTTCTTTAATGGCGCAAGGGAAATTCCGGAAGCAGATGTAAATGATCCTCAGTATGCCGAACTCTACGGGGCAGCGGCAGGACCGACCAGGGATCACAGTAATATATATGATAATACGCCTACACAGGAACATATGGAAAAATGGCTTGTACATACCTGCGAACTGATAGATAAATATCATCCGAAACTTATCTTTTTCGACTGGTGGATCCAGCAGTACGCATGGAAACCATATCTCCGTAAATTTGCGGCTTATTATTATAACCGTGCTGTGCAGTGGGGAGAAGAAGTTGCCATTGATTCCAAATTTGATGCGTATGTACATGGAAGTGCAGTGAAAGATCTGGAAAGAGGACAGCTGGATCACATTACACCGGATCTCTGGCAGAATGATACTTCTGTTGCCAGAAATTCCTGGGGATATACCATTGGAAATGATTACAAAAAACCGTCAGATATTGTTTTGGATCTGGTAGATGTAGTCAGTAAGAATGGAGCCCTTCTTTTAAATGTGGGCCCGAAATCCGATGGAACAATCCCTGAGGAGGATGCAAATATCCTTCGCGAGATCGGAAAATGGATGAAGGTCAATGGTGAAGCAATTTACGGAACAAAATACTGGAAAGTATTTGGAGAAGGTCCTACAGTGGTTCCTGAAGGACATTTTACAGATACTTATGAAAAGAATTTTACTTCAGAAGACATCCGTTTTACCAGTAAGGGAAATCATATTTATGCCATTGTGCTTCACTGGCCGGAGGATGGAGAAATCCATATCAGATCACTTGGAAATGATATGAAGCTTCTGAAATCTTCTGTCTGTGATGTGGAACTTTTGGGAACAGATCTTCATCCGAGATTTTTCCGTAATGAAACGCTCGATATTTCCTGCGGAAGGATCATTGAACCGGGGGACATGCCGGTAGTTCTGAAGATTACGATTGAATAAGAGCATGTATAGGCTTCCCGCACAGGCGGGCGGAAAGGAGGACAACATGAGTACAAAAAGATATACAGGAAAATGGGAATCTGTGAATACTCATCAGGTGCCGAAGTGGTATGATGACTGCAAATTTGGTATTTTTATCCATTGGGGGATTTATTCAGTTCCGGCTTACGCACCTCATACATGGGAGCTGGGAGAGGTGGATTCCAAGGAATGGTTTGCAGATAATCCTTATGCAGAGTGGTATTACAACTCATTAAATATAGGAAAAGGCCCTACCTATGAACATCATATGGAAAAATACGGTAAAGATTTTAAATATGAAGATTTTATCCCAATGTGGAAGGCGGAAAACTGGGATCCGGCAAAATGGGCGGAATTGTTTAAAAAAGCCGGAGCACAGTATGTGGTACTGACAACGAAACATCATGATGGTTTCTGCTTATATCCAAGTAAGTATACAGATTTCAACTGTGTAAAAATGGGACCAAAGAGAGACATCACAGGAGAGCTGACGGATGCAGTACGGGCGGAAGGAATCCGTATGGGTCTTTACTATTCCGGACTGATCGACTGGCAGTATGCAAATGATCCGATTTTTGAAGACGATGATCTCTTTGGAACAGCAAGCCCTACTTTTGAATATGCAGATTATTCTTATAAGCAGATGATGGAGCTTGTGGATACCTACGAACCAAGTCTGGTATGGAATGATATCGGATGGCCGAAACAGAGTGAAGAAATGATGCCGTTTTTCCTTGCACATTATTACAACAAGGTTGAAGAAGGCGTGGTAAATGACAGATTTAATGACCGTTACCATGATTTCCTGACAAAAGAGTATAAGCAGGGAAAGGTTGACCGCAGCGAAAAATGGGAAATGTGCCGTGGTATGGGACTGTCATTTGGATATAATGAGAATGAAGGTGACGATCAGATTATTTCTGAACAGGGATTGATCTCTCTTCTGGTTGGAACAGTTGCGAACAATGGAAACCTTCTTATCAATATCGGGCCTAAGGCAGACGGAACGATTCCGGCAGAGCAGGAGAGACGGCTCCTTGTTCTTGGCAAATGGCTTGAGACCAATGGAGAGGGAATTTATGAAACCAGATGCAGCAGGAGAGAATCTATTGTATTAGATAATGACACAGCAGTACATTTTACTGCAAAAGGATCCGATCTTTATGTGTTTGTGGATGGACTGAAAAAAGGTATGGATACAGTTGATATTCCAAATGTGTTTGGTGAACTCATTCCTCTTGATCAGAGAGTTCAGGCAGAATATCAGACAACTGCTACAGGTACAAGGATCAACCTGAAAAATTACAGTGAAGATATGTACACACTTTGTTTTAAAGCAGCAGGTCAGGAATAAAAATGTAAATTGCAGTATGTAAAAGCTGTATAGTGTAAACAGCATAAAAGGTTAGCAAGAAGGAGGCTATATAATGATAAAAGTTGGAGTTATCGGCGCCGGAAGAATCGGCCAGGTGCATATTACAAGTATTGCTACAAGAGTACCCGATGCAGTGATCAAGACGGTTGCAGATCCGTTCCTTACAGAGGAAACTGCTCAGTGGGCAAAGCAGATGGGTGTGGAAAAAACAACAAAGGATTATCACGAGATCCTGGAGGATCCGGAGATTTCCGCGGTTCTGATCTGTTCTTCTACAGATACACATTCACCGATCTCTCTGGATGCGATCCGTGCCGGAAAACATGTATTCTGTGAGAAGCCTATCGATCATGATGTGGACAAGATCATGGAAGTGGTACATGCCCTGGAAGGAACAGACTTGAAATACCAGGTTGGATTTAACAGAAGATTTGATCATAATTTTGAGTCTCTTCAGAAAACAGTAGCAGAAGGTAAAATTGGAAAAACAGAGATCATTAAGATCACATCCAGAGATCCGGAACCGCCTTCACTGGATTATGTAAAGGTTTCAGGCGGTATGTTCCTTGATATGACCATTCATGATTTTGATATGGTACGTTTCCTTGCCGGCTGTGATGCAGAAGAAGTTTATGTACAGAGTGCGAACCTGGTAGATCCGGCTATTGGTGAAGCAGGAGATGTGGATACGGCAGTGATCACACTGAAGATGGAGGATGGCTCCATTGCGGTGATCGATAATTCAAGAAGAGCCGCATATGGATATGATCAGAGAGCGGAAGTGTTTGGTTCTCTGGGTATGGCTGCGATTTCCAATGACAGTCAGTCATCTGTACAGATCAGCAATGGAGAAGGCGTTACCGGAGAAAAGCCTCTGTTTTTCTTCCTGGAAAGATATATGGATGCTTACGGCAAAGAAGTATGCGCGTTTATTGATGCTATTGTAAATGATAAGGAAACACCGTTGAATGTATATGATGGACTGAAACCGGTACTTATGGGTCTTGCTGCAAAGAAATCCAGCGAAGAGCACAGACCGGTTAAGATTTCTGAGATCATGTAAAGATCAGATGGGAGAGATGTTGGTGTTTGATAAAGATAAAGTAAAGCTTGGGATTGCTCCAATCGCCTGGACCAATGACGATCTTCCAGATCTGGGTGGAGAAAATACGTTTGAACAGTGTGTCAGTGAAATGGCCCTGGCAGGGTTTACAGGTTCTGAGGTAGGAAATAAGTATCCGAAAGATCCGGAAATCCTGAAAAAAGCTCTTCAGCTTCGTGGAGTTGAAATCTGCAACCAGTGGTTTTCTTCTTTTCTTATTTCGAAACCTTTTGAAGAGGTAGAGAAAGAATTTCGGGCACAGCTTGGTTTTCTTAAAGCTATGGGAGCAAAGATCATAGGTGCTTCCGAACAGAGCTACAGCGTTCAGGGACAGCAGGAAACACCTGTATTCGGACAGAAATATGTGATGAACGATAAAGAATGGGAACTTCTGTGCAGTGGTCTGGATCGTCTTGGAAAGATCGCGAAAGAAGAGTATGGTATTTCTCTTACCTTCCATCATCATATGGGCACAGTAGTACAGGATCCTGACGAAGTAAAACGTATGATGGACAATACAGATCCGGAGTATGTAAGCCTTCTTTTTGATACAGGACATTTCGCTTACTGTGGAGCTGATCCGCTGGAGATGGTAAAAACCTATGCAGACAGAATACGTCATGTACATTTAAAGGATATCCGTCCGGAAATCGTGCAGAAGGTAAAAGATGATGGATTAAGCTTCCTTGAAGGTGTGCGGATGGGAGCCTTTACAATCCCGGGAGACGGATGTATTGATTTTGATCCTGTTTTTGAAGTTCTGGAAAAAGCTGGATATGAAGGATATATGGTCGTTGAAGCAGAACAGGATCCTGCAAAAGCGAATCCTTTTGAATATGCATTGAAGGCAAGGGCATTTATCAGAGAAAAGACCGGGCTGTAATATCCGGAAAAGATAAGATGTGACATAAAAACTGCTGCCGGTTACTGTTTCCTGTAACCGGCAGCAGTTTTTTGACCTTTCAATGTAGGCAGCGGTGAGGAATAAATATTTTTCGCAATAAAATAAGCAGATTTTATGCAGAATAATCTCCTGTGCGGTAAAATATAAGAAACAAATTTTTCGCGCAGGAGATTTTGAGATGAAGAAACGGCAAAAAAGAGAACGTAAGAAACAGGATCGTGGAATTGTTGATTTTATGATGGTCACAAATCATTTTTTTCATTCACTAAGAGAATGGATTTTAGAAATGGAAGATCCGAGAAATCAGAGTT